>SKZS01000050.1 GCA_007127255.1 Syntrophomonadaceae bacterium
ACGCATCATCACACAGCCGCAGGCTACCAGGGCCGCTGTTGCAAACCCAAATTCTTCCGCTCCCAGCATAGCCCCGATGGCAACATCTCTTCCCGTTTTCAGACTGCCGTCAACCTGCAGCCTGACCCTGCTGCGCAGACGGTTATTAATCAATGTGTGGTGGGCCTCGGACAAACCCAGTTCCCAGGGCACCCCTGCATGTTTAATCGATGATAGCGGCGCGGCTCCGGTTCCGCCATCGTAACCGCTGATCAAAATCATCTCGGCATGACCCTTGGCCACACCGGCAGCTACTGTCCCTACCCCTACTTTTGATACCAGTTTCACGGAGATCCTGCTTTGTGGATTGGCATTTTTCAAATCATAGATCAGCTGGGCTATATCCTCAATTGAATAAATATCATGGTGCGGCGGCGGGGATATCAAGGTTACCCCGGGAGTAGAGTAGCGAATCCGGGCAATCATTTCGTTAACCTTGTGGCCCGGCAGCTGGCCACCTTCCCCCGGCTTGGCGCCCTGGGCAATCTTAATCTGCAGTTCCGCAGCATTGGCTAAATATTCAGCGGTTACCCCGAAACGACCGCTGGCTACTTGCTTAACAGCACTGATACGGCAGTTCCCGTCGGAAAGGGTCTTATATCTTCCGGGATCTTCTCCACCCTCGCCTGAGTTGCTCTTACCGCCAAGCCTGTTCATTGCCACCGCAAGGGTTTCATGGGCTTCGGGACTGATCGAACCCATTGACATGGCCCCGGTAACAAATCTTTTTACTATTTCCGCTGCCGGTTCAACCTGATCAAGGGGAACAGGCGGACCATTTTTAAATTTAAGCAACCCGCGCAGGGTTGACTGATTTTCTGACTGGTTATTGATAAGCTCTGCATACTGCAGGTAACGGTTATAATCATTGCCACGTACTGCTTGCTGCAGCAGGCTGATAGATTGTGGTGTCCAGAGATGTCTTTCTCCATCCCGGCGGTAGGCATAATGGCCGCCTGAGGGCAGCAATCGTAAGCTGTCGGGTTGTTTCAAATCCTGAACATACTGCCTGTAACGTAAATTTACTTCTTCGGCAATTTCATCGAGACCGAGACCCTGGATACGTGAACTGGTCCCGTCAAAATAGCTTTTAATCAGCTCATCATTAAGACCTACTGCTTCAAAGACCTGTCCACTGCGATAACTGCGCAGCGTAGATATGCCAATTTTTGACATGATTTTTAATAGCCCTTTGCACAGGGCTCGGACATAGTTTTCCATGGCTTGCTGGGAGGAAAGTATTTTGCCAGGCCGCCCTTTTTCAGCCAGGTAAGCAACCGTTTCAAAAGCAAGGTAAGGGTTCACTGCTGATGCACCGTAACCAAGCAAAAGGGCCATATGCATAATTTCTCTTGCTTCGGCGCTTTCCACTAAAATACCAATAGCTGTGCGCAGTTGATGTTTTAGCAGGTATTTGTTTACTGCAGCAACAGCCAGCAGCGATGGTATCGGCGCCATTTCAGGATCGAGGTTTCGATCTGATAAAACCAGCAAGCCGTGTCCGTTTTCAACTGCTTCCCTGGCCTGCATGCAGAGCCGGTCCAAGGCAGCAGCCAGTTCCCCACCATCACCGCCGGCAGGAAACTGAATTTTTAGCCTGGCACTTCTGAATCCTTTTTCATCAAGACTGCAAAGCCTGGTTAAATCTTCATTAGAAAGGATCGGATGGCTGAGTTTGATCAGGTGAGCATGGCGCGGCGACTCCTCTAAAAGATTATCGGCACAACCGATAAATGTCATCAGGGACATAACCATTTCCTCACGGTGCGGATCAATTGCCGGGTTGGTAACCTGGGCAAAATGCTGTTTGAAATACCAAAAAAGCAGCTGCGGTTTTTCTGAAAGTACCGCCAGGGGCTGGTCGGCTCCCATTGAACCAATAGGTTCGGCCCCGTCGAAAGACATCGGTTTTAAGACCAGGTTAAGATCCTCGCGGGTATAGCCAAATAATTTCTGCTCTTCAAATAGAGTTTCTTCTTTAACTTTCAACGGAGCCATGGCATTAAAAAACCCGTGTATTGTAATCTGATTCTCCTGGGTCCAGCGGCGGTACGGTCGGCGGCGGGCCAGGCGCATTTTAATTTCTGTGTCTTTGAGAAGTCTTTTTTCATCAAGGTCGACCATCAACATTTCGCCCGGGCGCAGGGCGCCCTTTTCGACAACTTCTTCAGGAGGCAGCTCAATAACGCCGGCTTCAGAAGCAAATACCATGAATCCTGACCGGGCAACAGTATACCTGGCCGGCCGCAACCCATTACGATCGAGCAAGGCGCCTACCCGGCATCCGTCAGTATATACCACCGCCGCCGGACCGTCCCACGGCTCCATAATCCCGGCATGATACTCGAAAAAACCGCGCAGATCAGGACCGATTGGGTACTTGTCTCCCCAGGCCTGGGGGATAAGCATAGCCATGGCATGGTCGATTGTTCTGCCACCGTTACAGAGTAATTCCAGGGCGTTATCGAGGTTGGCTGAATCACTGGCCGCTTCTTCAAGAACCGGCAGGACTTTTTTAATCTCTGGTCCGAAAAGATTTGACTCAAGATCTCTCTCGCGGGCAGCCATCCAGCTGCGGTTGCCGCTCAAGGTGTTGATTTCACCATTATGACAGAGATAGCGAAAAGGCTGGGCCAGGGGCCAGGAAGGAAAGGTGTTGGTACTGTAACGCTGGTGGACAATAACAAAGGCGCTTTTCATAGATTCGTCCAGGAGATCCGGATAAAACTTTTCAACCTGCTCGGGCATCAACAGGCCCTTGTATACGATGGTCCGGCAGGATAAGCTGGGGATATAGAAACTATCTGCCGGGGTAATTAAACCGGCTGTTACCTGTTCCGCCTGCTTGCGAACAACATACAGTTTTCTCTCCAATTCTTCTTCGCTGTACCCCCGGCCATCAATGATGCACTGTCGGATATAAGGCATTTCCTGCAGGGCAATGCCGCCAAGTATATCCGGATTAACCGGCAGATCACGCCAGCCAATCGTTTTTAGTCCCGCCTGAGCTACAATTTCATCAGCTTTATTGCAGCAGGCTGCTCTTGCAGTGTGATTTTGAGGAAGGAAAAACATACCAATGCCGTAGCTTCCTGCTGAAGGCAGCTGCCACCCTTTTTCGGAGCAAATTTTACGGAAAAAAGAATCCGGAATCTGAAACTGCAAGCCCGCCCCGTCTCCGGTCCGGTCGTCAGCGCCGGTAGCTCCCCGGTGCAGAAGATTGATTAAAACTGTTACGCCCTGACGGATAATGTTATGTGTTTTTTCCCCTTCAATGTTTATTAAAAAACCCAGGCCGCAGGCATCTTTTTCATAAGAAGGGTCATACATGCCACTGTTTACTAACATAGCGCTGTGCTCCTTGCCTGGTCTCACCGGTCATCAACCCTATTCTATTTTAGGTGCTTTTACTGTGAAAAAGTTATAACAATTTAAATTCGATAAAGCTTTTATAATTCCTTCCCCGTCAGATTGCTGCCCCCAAAAATATGTACTTATTAATAACCTGGTTCGGCTTTATTATGAATCTATATTTAATAAATAACAATTCTTCAAATATAATTACAGAGGCAGTTTTTTTATATATTATGCGAGGAGGCTGAATATGAGAGATCGTTTATTCATTATTATCGCCGGCGCTGTAGTCGGCCTGTTGGCCGTTGTCCTTGTTCTGCAGGGCAACCCGGTTAACATGGGTTTTTGTATTGCCTGCTTTATTCGTGATATAGCCGGAGGCCTTGGTTTGCACCGAGCCGGGGTAGTGCAGTATATCAGACCGGAGATAATCGGGCTGATCATCGGGGCATTCGTAACCGCCTTCTATGTAAAGGAATTCAAATCCACAGGCGGTTCAAGCCCGGTTTTGCGTTTTGCTCTTGGCATGCTGATGATGGCGGGAGCCTTAATTTTCCTGGGCTGCCCTCTGCGTATGGTTTTACGTTTGGCCGGAGGAGACTGGAATGCCCTGGTAGCCCTGCCCGGTTATGTGCTTGGCGTCTGGTTTGGGACGCTTTTTCTGAAAAAAGGTTTTACCCTCGGCCGCAGCCAGGAGCTAACCCCTGTAAGCGGCTATGCAGGCCCCTTTGTTGCAGTAGTTTTATTAATTCTTCTGGTAGCGGCCCCGGCTTTTATCTTCTTTAGTGAAGAAGGACCAGGTTCAATGGGCGCTCCCCTGATTTTGACCCTTGGTGCCGGTCTTCTGGTCGGGATTTTGGCCCAGAGGACAAGGCTTTGCACAATGGGCGCAATCAGAGATATTATTCTTTTTAAAGACTTCCACCTTTTTTATGGTTTTGCTGCTATATTTATCGTAGCATTAATCGGCAACCTGTTAACCGGTTATTTTAACCCCGGCTTTGAAGGTCAACCAGTGGCGCATATATCAAGTCTGTGGAACTTCTCAGGCATGACCGTGGTCGGCCTGGCTGCAGTATTAGCCGGCGGCTGCCCGATGCGCCAGTTAATTTTGACCGGTGAAGGGCAGAGTGATGCTTTAATAACCGTGTTCGGCATGATGGCCGGAGCTGCCTTTATGCATAATTTTGGGTTGGCCGGCAGTCCGGCAGGCGTTTCACCGGCCGGTCAGTGGATTGTTCTAATATCCCTGGTTATCCTGGCCGTTATCGGTTTTGGTAACAGCAAAGTACTTTCAGGTAATAAATAGAGTGTTTTTACCTGGCTTATAACCAGTAAGCTTTAGATTATTAATTTGCAGTAATTTAATCGCGTAATGCGGGTAGCCCTTCTCGGTTGATTAGGGTAAAATTAGATGTTGTGGGAGGTTATGATATGCCTGAAACAGTTGACTGCCGTGGCTTATCCTGTCCTGAGCCGGTTCTGCAGGCCAGGCAGGCTTTAGAACAGGTATCAGGTGGCACCGTTACTGTTATTGTCAGCAATGCGGTAGCCCGTGATAATGTAAGCCGGGCAGCCCGTTCGATGGGTTGGCAGGTTGCAGTTGAAGAAGAAGGAGACGATTACAAGCTAAGTATTAACAAGTGAATTATCAATTATATTATGCGGGCACGGCTTGATGTGTCGTGCCCGTAAACTCATAGTACTGACCATTTTAAAGGAACTGAATTGGTTATTTTTCAGTCATGAATGCCTGCGGGTTATGTCGTTGCCGGTCTTAAATATAAGACCATTAATTCACTTATATTTAGTGATCAAGCCTAAAGCACCCGGGATATTATTTGCTTCAAATGTTTATATTAAAATTGCTTCTACAGAATTACTCCAAGCAGGGAAAGGATTTTAAATGGTTTACAGCTGTTACATCACATTTCCAACTACTTATTTTGCGATAAGAGCAGAAAGCATCCTGAAAAATGAAGATTTTGTTTTCAAAATGGTTCCTGTGCCCCGCAGTATCAGTTCAAGCTGCGGCACTGCCCTGCGCTGCCAGTGCGAAGAAATTACCAGGATTAAGGATACCCTTATTCAAAACGACCTGGAGTTGGAAGGTTTTTACAGGTTGAAGGAAGAGGGACTCAGAACTCCCACTGTAGAGGAGCTTGATTTAAATGAATGACAGTATTGAACCGTGCACAAATGTGCATAATCTATATTTCGACAATGCTGCTACCTCCTGGCCGAAACCGGAGACAGTTTACAGAGCGGCAGAAATACAGATGCGGCAGGTTTGCGGGAATCCGGGGCGCTCCGGGCACACCCGCACCCTGGAAGCAGACCGTCTCGTTTACAGCGCCAGGGTAGCTGTGGCAAAGCTTTTTAATGTAACCGATCCGGCCAGGATAGTTTTTGCTTTAAATGCTACTGATGCTTTAAATATTGCTTTAAAAGGCTTCCTGGCAAGGGGTGATCATGTGCTTTATACGGCCATGGAGCATAACTCGGTATTAAGACCATTAG
>SKZS01000133.1 GCA_007127255.1 Syntrophomonadaceae bacterium
CAACGGTGCGGTAAGAGCGCACCAGGGACCGGGAGACCGGTTCGCTAGGTAAACCCCACCCGGAGCAAGACCAAATAGGAGGGGGATGAGGTTGCCCGCCGACTCCTCGGGTTAGGTCGCTCGAGATGCCAGGCAACTGGTATCCAAGATAGATGGCTGCTGCATTCCGGGCAAATAAATGCCTTGAATGAACAGAACTCGGCTTATGCGTTTGCTCGGTTCCTTATTGCTTAAATTGTCCATATCCCGCAAGGGATATTTATTTATACCCTTTTTCAAAATAATCGAGGTTATCTAGAATAGAATCGAGCATGTGGCGGCGCCCCCAATTGGACTGTGAAAAGTAATAAAATAGAGTTTCTCCTTCAAATACCTCGGCCATGATTTCAGACCTTGATTTACCGGCATCAAGCAGTTCCTTTACTCTGCAACAGAGGTTCCACCAGGAGTTGTACTTGTTGACAAGTCTCTGTTTGCCATCTTCTAGTCTTCCCTTTAAACCGCAGAATAAAATTTTGGGTTCCAAAGAAATCAATTTTTGCAAACCGGTTAAATGTTCTACAATGTCCTCTCCGTCCATGAAGCTGGTCAGCTTTTCTCCGAGGTAAATATCCCCGCTAAAGAGCCACCGGTTTTGCGGTTCAAAAAAACAAACGTGATCTTTTGAGTGCCCGCCTGTGTGAATAACATCTAAACTATAATCGCCGGCAGTAATATAATTACCCAGGGGTCCGGCTTCAGCGCGCGGAGCATTGCCCCACATGATTTTACGGTATATCTGAATATTTTTCGGTGGGTCGGCTAGAAAGCTAATTGTCCCGGGATTAGCATAAATGGGAACACCAAGTTCCTTCTGGATTAAGCTGCAGTTGCCGGTGTGGTCCTCATGCTGGTGTGTAATAACTACTTTTTTTATTTCATATTCTTTAAGGGTATTGATTACTTCCTGTGAAACGCAAGGTGGACCTGTATCTATTAAAAGTCCCTTAAGAAAGAAAAAATGAGTTAAATAAAGCGGCCTGCCCAGAATAGTTCTGGCTGCCTTAAATTCTGTAACTTCACCATAACTTGTTTTTTTAAGCATAAAAATCGTCCTTATCTGCAAAGCCTTTTTACATAACTATAACCCGGCTGTCCGATTAACCATAATTCGCTTTTATTTAGCCGTAATCCTTCAAACAGTCTCATTCCCAAAAAACTAACCAGACTGCCAATAAGTTAACAAGGTGTCAGAGACAAATTTAACTTATTGTTTCCAATCGTAACTCTTTTACCTTTAAGTTGTAAAGATGTGATAAAATAATTGAGATGCAAAACTACCAGCAGTCAATCATGGGGGGTATGCGTAAATGAGTGTAATGAGCGCAGCGGAACAATATAAAATTCTCACTGAAAATGCCGCTGAGATAATAACTGAAGATGAGTTCAAAAAAAAGCTGAAAAAAAGTGTAGCTGAAAACAAACCGCTTCGTTGTAAACTTGGAATTGATCCGTCCGCTCCTGATTTACATCTGGGTCATGCGGTGGTCCTGCATAAACTGAGACAGTTCCAGGAGCTTGGACATCATATAATTATTATTCTGGGTGATTTTACCGGGCGCCTGGGAGATCCAACAGGCCGTTCAGAAATGCGCAAGCAACTTTCTGAGGAAGAAGTTTTAGAAAATGCGCGCACCTACCAGGATCAGATTTTTAATATCCTTGATAAAGATAAAACTGAGATGGTCTTTAACAGTGAATGGTTGGCAAAATTAAACTTCGCTGACGTTATTGAGCTGGCCTCTACCCTTACAGTGGCGAGGATGATGGAACGAGAAGATTTCTCCAAGCGCTACCGGGAAAATACAGCAATTGGCATTCATGAGTTCTTCTATCCGTTAATGCAGGGTTACGATTCTATTGCCATTAAAGCCGATATTGAGTTTGGAGCAACTGAACAAAAATTTAACCTGCTTATGGGACGTCACCTGCAGCGTGAATACAACCATGAACCGCAGATTGCATTTACCATGCCGATACTGGTTGGCACTGACGGCAAACAAAAAATGAGTAAAAGCCTCGGTAACTATATTGGTATTACCGAAGCACCCGACCAGATATATGGAAAAGTTATGTCTATCGCAGATGATCAGATGGCCGAATATTATCATCTGGCTACTTCGCTGACTACGGAAGAGGTTAACTCCATTCTGGAAAGTGTTAAGAATAATAGCCTTCATCCCCGTGATGCAAAAATGCGTCTGGCCCGTGAAATAGTTTCTCTCTATCACGGCAAGAGGGCTGCTGAAGAGGCAGAAGTGCAGTTCAAGCAGGTATTTCAAAAAAGAGAAATGCCCAGCGAAATGGATTCTTATCAATATACAGCCCCGGCTGGCATAATCAAAGTGATGGTTGATTCCGGTCTGGCATCTAGCAAAAGTGAGGCCCGCCGCCTGGTTGAACAAAATGGGGTCAAAATTGATGGAAAAACCGTAGATTCTATTGATCTGGAACTGACTGAAAAGAAGGAGCAGATTATTCAGGTAGGCAAAAGAAAATTTGCCCGTATTTTAATCAGCTGATGCATTTAGCCAAGCTGGAACGAAGTTGTTTCAGATAACTTTGAGCATATAATTTAAAGCGCATAAATTACCAGCAGGTCTTTTTGTAAATATTAATAAACTTTCAGTAATAAGCAGGGGGCTATTCTCACGTGGAGAAAAGCCCCTTTATCTGCTTTCTTATATTTATGAACTGTATTCTGATTGCGAATCTCTCATTCTACTCTATCTTATTTCTCAGTGTAGCCTTTCTTTATAGCGGCAACAACTTGCGGATCCATGAGCGTGGTAACATCGCCCAGGTCCCTTTGCTCTGCTATGTCTCGCAGCAGCCGGCGCATGATTTTCCCACTGCGGGTTTTGGGCAGTTCATAAGTAAAGAAAATTTCTTCGGGCCTGGCAATGGCTCCGATCTTTTTGCCGACATGACTTTTTAGCTCCTGAAGCAGCTCTTCGTTACCTTCTACCCCTTCCTTCAATGTGACAAAGGCAGTAATGGCATGCCCTTTAATTTCGTGGACTTTGCCGATAACCGCAGCTTCTGCTACAGATTGATGGTCAACAAGGGCGCTTTCTACTTCCATGGTTCCGATCCTGTGGCCCGATACATTTAACACATCATCGACCCGACCCATAATCCATAGATAACCGTCGGAATCTTTCCACGCACCATCACCTGTAAAATAAATACCCGGATACTGTTTCCAGTATGTATGCTCATAACGTTCGTGATCTTCATATAGAGTACGCAGCATAGCCGGCCAGGGTGATTTTATTACCAGGAAGCCTCTTTGCCCCGGACTGGTAGAATTGCCCTGATCGTCAACTATATCAACTTCAATGCCGGGAAAGGGGGTAGTTGCCGATCCCGGTTTTAATGGTGTTACACCCGGAAGGGGTGTAATCATGATCATACCGGTTTCTGTTTGCCACCATGTATCAACTATCGGGCATTTACCTTTACCGATATGTTCAAAATACCACAGCCATGCTTCAGGGTTAATCGGTTCGCCTACTGATCCAAGCAGACGAAGACTTGAAAGGTCTCGCCCGTCCGGAAAATGATTTCCCCAGCGCATGAAGGAGCGAATTGCAGTTGGTGCAGTGTAGAAAACCGTTATTTTATATTTTTCGATTAATTCCCAAAAGCGATCCCTGTTTGGATAATCGGGGGTTCCTTCATACATGAAAACCGTCGAAGCGTTTGATAAAGGTCCGTAAACAATATAACTGTGTCCGGTTATCCAGCCGATATCAGCGGTGCACCAGTAAATATCATCATCATGGTGATCAAAAACATAGCGGTGTGTTGTATTCACTCCGACCAGGTAGCCGCCGGTAGTGTGGAGGATGCCTTTTGGTTTACCTGTTGTCCCGCTGCTGTAAAGGATAAAGAGCGGATCTTCAGCATCCATCTCAGCGGCGCTGAAGTTTTCATCGGCGTCTTTCATTAAATCTTTCCAGCGAAGGTCTCGACCCTCTTTTACATCATAATCAGTACCGGTGCGTTCAGCTATAACGACTTTTTCGATGCTCGGGCATTGTTCAAGCGCTTCTTCAGCTGCCCCTTTCATCGTCAGCACTTTGCCTTTTCTATTTGCTCCGTCAGCGGTGACCAGGAGCTTTGATTTTGAATCAAGTATACGATCTTTAAGAGCATCAGGACTAAACCCGCCAAACACCACGCTGTGGACAGCGCCAATGCGGGTGCAGGCCAGCATGGCAACAACAGCTTCAGGAATCATGGGCATCCAGATAGTAACTGCGTCTCCCTGGCCAACTCCCAGATTAGAAAGGACATTGCAAAATTTGTTGACCTCTTTAAGCAGTTGTTCGTAAGTCAGGTTTTCTGTGTCGCCTTTTTCTCCTTCAAAAACAATCGCTTTTTTGTTGCCTAGGCCATTATCGACATGTCGGTCAAGACAGTTAACCGAGACATTAAGCTTGCCGTTAACAAACCACTTATAATAAGGAGGGTTGCTATCATCTAAAACCTGGTCCCATTTTTTCATCCATTGTAAATCTTCTGCCCGGCCAGACCAGAAAGCCAGCTTATCTTTTTCAGCTTCACGGTAAAGGCTGTCATCTTTAATTAATGCCTTCTTCCTGAAACTATCAGGTGGTTTTAATGGCTTAGGTTGGTCTTCACTGAATATACCCGTGTCATTTTTTTCTTTCATATATATTACCTCCTATAGATATAGTAGAGAATAAAAGAGAATAAAAACGTATTCGCTGCAAAGGAGGCAATTCCTTTAAAATTCAGGCAATAAATTTATATTAATTTATTCCAAGACAGCAGTTTGTAAAATGCTTGATATCTTTTATTCCTGTATTAACACCGACGCGGGCTAAAAGAATATTGCAGGGGTGTTCGCGAATTTCCGGATCGACGGTTTCCCAGGTTACAAAATCAAACTTATTGAAGAAGTCGAGCATAAACTGGCGATATGCCCAAGGAGACATACCTGTATTAATAAGATCCCAGCTTTGAATAAATTGAACAGCGATCACTATGAAATCTTCAAAAAATTGAAAGTTAGAATTTTTAAAGAGGTTTTCCAATAGAGCTTTGCTTATGCCCATATTGCGCCAGTTTGGGTCTGTTTCTATGCTGCCGAGTTCAATTAAATATGGAAAGCATCGTTTTTGCCACCATGGGTAATCGGGTTTTTGAAAAGACACATAGGAAACTATAATGTTGGCCAGAGTTGCAGTAAAAATGAGCCCATCTTTTTCCTGGGACAAATCAAGGATAGCCCGATGTTGTTGTGATGGAGGTCTGAAACAGCAGAGACCTTCGGCCAGGCTGTATTTTTCCAAGTTTTCAGGTGCAACCGGACCCCTGATAAGGAGTTTGCCAAGTGTTGTCGGCATCATGTTTTTAACGCTATCATAAGGTGGCTTTTGAAATTCTGTTCCGGTTGAGCCGTTTGATTCTTGCATATTTTTCCCTCCCTATATCTATTTAAACATAATAGCGGCAAATCCTGCCTGTTAATGTCCACGGAACTCGTTGAAGCTGGAAAAACCTTTAACATATATTATTGTCCAGAAAATTCAGGCTTACTTCTATCACGGCTGTTTGATAATTAATTGATCTATGATCAGCCCGGTACACTTAAATTAAACTTTTAATTCAAAGATTGCTGTTTTTACCTTGACAGTGAATATGGCCTGTGCTAATATAATTCTTGCACTAAAGAATGAGCACTTGAGATTTATAGTCATTAAGCTAAAAAATTTTTGAATCCGTTCTTTGAAAACTGAATAGGGTAAGGAAATATGGTCTCTGTCCGGAGATTTTTTTTCGTGAAGAGAGGCCTTGTGATCAGTGTAAATTTTGGAGTTTAGGGTTAAACGAGTGTGAGAA
>SKZS01000128.1 GCA_007127255.1 Syntrophomonadaceae bacterium
ATGATCAAAAAGGTTAGTTTATTCAGACTGGCGAATGTTATTGTCTCTGTGCCGGTTATAGTGTATTGAAAGGAGTAATAATCAGGTGCCCGAATACGTAATAATAGTTATTGTAGGTCTCTTTGTCATTAACCTGGGCTTAATTGCCTGGGCGATAACAGACTTGTTACCGCGGGAAAATGTAAAATACTTGCCGAAGACTGTATGGATTGCCATTATTGCCTTTATCTTTTTTGGCTCAGTAATTTACCTTCTCGCAGGACGAGGTTGGGATAATAAGCCGGGATAATAATGCAGACAGTTAGCCTGAAGCTTTATTCAGATTACTATATTTGGGCTCCGCTCGCCCTGACCGGTTGTGATCTGCTTCCGGAAAAAAATATCCTGCTTGAAGTTAAAAAGAACCGTATTGTATCATGCCAGATGGTGCAAAAAGATCTGCTGCCTTCTTATATAAAAGTTCACCCCGGTTTCTACCCTCTTGAAGAAGGAACTACATTACTGCCCGCTCTCATCGATGCTCATATTCACCTGGCCCTGGATGGAAAGAATTTTAACCGGGCCAGGGCTATGTGGAAGGACAGTAATGCTTTGCAAACCAGAATCAAACATAACTTAAGTGAGATGATCAACTCCGGTATTGGCGCAGTCCGTGATGGCGGTGATAGCCTGGCCATTAACCTGGAGGCAAAAAGGATGGTAGATAGTGAACAATATTCTGGGCCGCGCATTGTAGCCGTCGGGCAGGCTATCAGGGTAAAGGGAGGCTACGGTTCATTTCTTGGGCTGGATTATGAATGCCGGACGGATATTCCTGCCCTGGTTGAAAGAATTTGGGCTTCAGGTGTTGATCAAATCAAGGTAGTTATTTCAGGAGTAGTTAGCTTTATTGAGTACGGTTCAGTTAAAGGGCTTCTGATGCCTTTAGATGATCTTTGTAGTGTAGTGGCTGGTGCCCGCAAATACGGATTAAAAGTTATGGCTCATGCCAGTTCTGCTGCAGCGGTTGACCTGGCTTTGAAAGCGGGTGTCGATTCAATTGAACACGGTTATTTCGTTAGTGCCGATGGGTTAAAGGCGATGGCTGAAAAACATGTTGCCTGGATTCCCACAATTATCCCGGTAGCCGCTCAGCTCAGGGGAGATCTGTTTGCTATACGCACTCCACTTGAGACTGAAGTGATCAGTACAATCTGTAAAGAACAAATAGAAAAACTTAAATGTGCCTTTGAACTTGGTGTTCCTTTGGGAGTAGGGACCGATTCAGGGGCAGGAGGGGTTAGCCACGCCTGTAACCTGGTTGAAGAGATGCTTCTGTACAAAACAGGCTTCCTGGACAACCGGACTGTATTAAAAGCTGCCACTGTCACCAATGCCGGCATCCTTGGCCTGGAAAAAGAAATTGGTATTCTTGAACCTGGTTATAAGGCAGCCTTGATTGCCGTGCGCGGTAACCCCCTCGATAATCTTGAAGATCTTAAAGAGGTAGATACTCACTTCCTGCCATCATAAATCATTTAAACTATTAAAATAAACAATAAGACCTTTGAAAAAGATTTAGGGAAGGTAAATTCTTTAAAACATTTCCCTGCCTATTATAATAGGTGGAATTTAATGCAGCGTGGTTTGTTAATGGTCATTATGGGACAAACAATTCGCTGTGCTATAATAGGGCAAGTATAATTAACAGGAGCTTTGGGAGGTTAACCGGGTGGCTAAAAAAATACTAATTATCGGAGCAGGGATGGCCGGTCTTTCGGCGGGTATTCATGCCTGCCGAAACAAATATGATGCAGAGATTTTCGAGCAGCATAATTTACCGGGAGGTCTTTGTACAGCCTGGGAGAGAAAAGGCTACACTTTTGATGGTTGTATTCACTGGCTGGTGGGGACCAGGCCAGGCAGCCAGTTTAACCGTCTCTGGCGTGAAGTGTGTGCCATAGAAGAGATGGAAATAATAAATCATGACATTTTTATGAGTATTGAAGGCAGCGATGGAAAAGTGCTGCACATTTATTGCAACCTGGACCGTTTGGAGGAACATCTGCTTGAAATATCTCCTGCCGATGAACTTGTAATAAAAAATATGATCAGTGCAGCAAGGACGACTGCAAAAGCAGATTTTCCCCTGGAAAAACCTGCAGAACTGTATAAGTTTTGGGATGTGCCCCTGATGCTCCTAACAATGATGCCGATGTTAAAAGTAATGGGCCAGCATTCTCGGGTATCAATTAAAGAGTTTCTGGAACAATTTGAAGATCCTTTATTGCCGGAAGCTCTATCTTTAATAATGCCCGACAGGTATCCGATGATAAGCCTGATCAGCACCCTGGCATCCCTGCATAATTATGATGCCGGTTTTCCTAAAGGTGGTTCCGGAATTTTCGCCCGCTCCATGGAAAAACGGTTTCTCGAGCTAGGCGGCAAGTTAAACTATAAAGCCGCTGTGAAAGAGATCCTGGTTGAGGGCAACCAGGCAGTTGGATTGCTGCTTGAAGACGGCAGCAAGGTCTACGGCGACATTGTTATTTCGGCGGCCGACCTGCACAGCACAGTATACCAGCTGTTAAAGAGCCGGTACCGCACAGCAAAGATTGATGAAAGTTTTGCCCACCTCCCGGTATATTCTTCGGTCCAGGTTTCCCTGGGTGTTAATGCAGATCTTTCAGGTGAAGCGGAAAATGTTGTGGTTAAAATGGACAAGCCGATTACCTTAGGCAGCGAACATAACCGTTATATATATTTGACTAATTTTTCATTTGACCCGACCCTGGCGCCTGAAGGCAAGACGGTTATCAGGGCGACCCTTTTCTCTTCATACGAACACTGGGAGGCTTCGTCTGAAAACAGGGAGCGCTATCGGGAAAAGAAAGAAAAGCTGGCGGAATTGGTCATTAAAGAGGTAGAAAAACGCTTTCCTGCTGTCAAAGGCCAGATAGAAGTTATAGATGTAGCGACTCCGATTACCTATTCGCGCTATACAGGAGTCTGGAAAGGGGCCTACATGGCCTGGATTGTCCCTCCCGAGGTGGGAAGGTTTAAAATTCCCAAGGAGCTGCCCGGTCTCAGTAACTTTTTCCAGGTTGGTCAGTGGGTCGAACCGCCTGCCGGGTTGCCGGGGTCAATGCTTACCGGGCGGCATGTAATGCAAATTATCTGCAGCCGGGATAAAAAACCTTTCCTGGTCAAATAAGCATCATTGTCTTTACACTGGAAAAAATCATACTCGGGGACAGCCAACTGTCAGCCTTTAGTTTCTTATTATATTAAGCAACCCGGGTAGTGCCGGAGTGGCTGCATTTGTTATGATCCAATACCTGACTATGGTTAGTACAGCGGGTTTTATTAGTGTTTTATTTGTTAGGACTTTCAAGGACAGCTTCAGCTTCATGATACTCTTTCGGGGCAGGGGCGAAGCGGTTAGTACCCCACACGCCTGTCAGGATAGCAGCGGTGCCAACCAATTGGTACCAAAAAACTGTTTCTCCGCGAAAAACAACCCCTGCGGCGATAGCCACTACAGTGACCATGTTGGCAAAAACTGAACCCTGGGCAGCAGTAACCTTACTGAGGACATAATTATACATGAAAAAGGCAGCTACTGAAGATATCACTCCAAGGTATATAACCGTGGTCCATAGTTCTCCCAGGGGGGTCAGATAAATACCTATCTTGCCTGCACTTAGATGTTGAAACAGGGAAATGGCATTAAAGACCACTGCTCCTACAACCATCATTACCCAGGTTGTGTGAATTGGTTTATAGTCAACTGATGCTTTACGGGAAGCAATATTGTAGCAGGCTGCCGCGACGACTGCACCCAGGAGGGCCAGTGTGCCCAGGGGATTTACGCCCGCAATGGACTGGGTATCCATATAGATTATGAAAATTACTCCTGCTACAGAGGCAATAATAAAAAATACCTGCAGCCGGTTTGGATATTCACGCAGGACAAGTACGGCCAGGATGGCAACAAAAATTGGTATAATTGCAATCATCATCCCGGCATAGGAGGCGGAAGTCAACAGCACGCCTGTCGTCTCAGTCGCAAAATAAAGGATTGGTTGAAAAAAAGCCAGGGGCAGCAGGTTAAAATAGTCTCTCGGAACAACCTTTATATTTATAATGCCCAGGATTCTAAGCAGAGACATTGCAGCAACTGCCGCAGCAAACCTTAGACCCAAAAGATGAAAGGGAGCCAGGTAATCGAGAGCCCCGCGGGTAAACATAAATGAAAAGCCCCAGGTCAGGGCAACTCCAATTCCGGCCAGGTAAGGCAGATAGCGGATCATAGCAACCAACTTTCTTGTTTTGACTATGCATTACTATACAACAAAGTTCCTGAACGGGGAAGGGGTAAATATTTTTTTATAAGCCTTGTTTTCTATTGATCATTGCTAAGGGTTCGGGATATTATATTGCTATCTTACAGAATGAATTAATAAAAGGTCTTCAGATAGAAGCCGGTCAAATCAAAAGTTTACTGAAGGGATGAGAAAGCATCATGGTAGAGCAATACCTTGTTTTTGCCATTCTTGTTTTAGCCCTTGTTCTCTTTGTCTGGGGCCGGTGGCGTTATGATCTTGTTGCCGTTATAGCCCTGCTTACTCTCGTTCTTTTAGGCATAATCCCCGGTGAACAGGCCTTCCAGGGTTTTAGTCATCCAGCCGTTATCACAGTTGCAGCAGTGTTGATTCTAAGCAGAGCCTTGATGAATGCCGGCATAGTTGACGTTATTGTCAAACTGATGTCACAAATAAATCAGCACCTTTTAGCTCAGCTGGGCGTACTGGTCGTGTCTGTAACTATTTGTTCCGCATTCATGAATAATATCGGGGCCCTGGCCTTATTTTTACCGGTAGCACTTCGGATGGCCCGAAAAAGCAACCGTTCTCCGTCAATTTTCTTGATGCCCCTGGCTTTTGGTTCACTGCTCGGTGGTTTGATGACCCAGATTGGCACTCCTCCAAATATCATAATTTCTCTTTTTAGAGTTGAAACAGCTGCCCAGACTCCTTTTCGCATGTTTGACTTTGCTCCTGTTGGCGCCGGTGTTGCCCTTGTTGGTGTTATTTTTATTGTTATCCTGGGGTGGCGTCTTATCCCCTGCCGCAAAGGACAGCTTTCACCTGAAGATCTATTTAAAGTGGATAACTATCTCACCGAAGTTTACGTTCCTGCAGGATCAAAATATGCAGGGAAAAGGCTGCTTGATCTCGGTCATGCCACCGAGGGAGATGTAACTGTAGTAGGTCATGTTCGTAATAAAAGGAAATTACCTTTCTTTTCACCTTACCGGGTGTTTAACGAAGGAGATCACATTATAATCAAAGCAGATGCTGAAGATTTAAAGGAATTTCTTGAGGAAACAGGGCTGGAACTTACTGCGTCCAGGAAATTGAGTGCAGAAGATCTACGCTCAGATGAAGTTAGTGTTGTCGAGGCTGTTGTTACTGCCAACTCGCTGCTGGAAAAGCAGACGGCACGTTCTTTAAATTTACGCTCCGTTTATGGCATCAACCTGCTTGGCATATCCAGGGAGGGGGCCCGGCTTAAGGCCCGCCCGGATCAGGTTCGTTTTCGGGTCGGCGATGTGCTTTTACTGCAGGGCAGAATGGAAGTATTACGTGAGGTTATGTCGTCACTGGGCTGCCTGCCTCTTGTGGAAAGGGGCCTAAGACTTGGACAGCCCCGAAGGATATTGCTAAGTATGTTAATATTTGCAACAGCCCTGGGCAGCACTGCCCTGGGTTTTTTGCCAATCCAGGTTGCTTTTATGACTGCAGCGGTGTTGATGCTGCTGACAGGTTTTGTAACCCTGCGGGAAGTATATGAAAGCATTGAGTGGCCGATCATTGTTTTGCTCGGAGCCTTGATCCCTGTCAGCAAAGCCCTCGAAACTACCGGCGG
>SKZS01000031.1 GCA_007127255.1 Syntrophomonadaceae bacterium
GGTTGTTTGGAGGCAGGTGGCTATTAAAGGCATAAGAGCAAACCAGGTTACATAGCCCTGTTCAAAAGGCGGAAAAGCTGCAATCATAAGCAAGCCTGAGAGCAGGGGAAATACCAGGTGTTTGTTTTGGCTTATTTTATTTTGAGCGTTTTTTTTAAGCATTTTGCTTACTCCTGAAAACAGTTTTGGCTGCACAGATCAAGTTCATATCTTTACTGTACCACATCAGGCAGAACCTGAAAATATCTAATATGCCCTTCCGTATTCTTGACCGCCAACAATTTCAATGGTATAAATAAATCAATTAATATTTAACACTGCTAATAATTTAAGGCTTAAAGTATATTCGGGAGGAGGGGGCTGTAATAAAAAGCGAAAATCTGATTGATTATATCAAAGAACTGGATTATGTTTTCAGCCGCCTGATTTACCGGGTTAGGGTTCTACACAACCGCTACACTGTAGATGAAATTACCGACACCCAGTATGTAGTCCTTCGTGCGCTGCGAAAAGCGCCCTGCAATACTTCATTTCTTGCTCATATGCTTGGGGTTACCTTAAGTGCAGTAACTGCCTTGATTAACCGCCTGCATCGGATGGGCCTGGTGACGCGCGAAAGGCAGGAAAAAGATCGCCGCCAGGTTTGGATTTCAATTACACCCCGGGGCTTGAATGTTTTAGAGGATGTAGAAGAAAGGCGCAACCTCCTTTTAGCTTTATATTTAGCACGTGTGACCGAAAGTGAGCGCCAGCAGCTTTTGGATCTGCTGCAGCGTGCTGTTGAATTATTTGAGCGGGAAGATATTTTAGAAGAAGAGGATATACTTGAAGAGCAGATTTAGTCTGCTGCTGTATATTACTTTATCCAGCGTCTGCAAAGAAAGCCGGGGGCATTCCTCATAGAAGGGGAGCGCCCCCTTAAAGTTAGAGCTGTTTTCAATGACAGTCCGAATCACTCCTGCCCGCTTTCTAATTCTCCTGCCGATGTTTTTTTACGTTTCGAAAATTTGCGTACCAGTAGAAATATCAAAACGGCTGTGATTCCCAAAATAATTAATACAGGCAGTAAGGCAGCAAAGGCCACCACCATAAAGGAAAAAGCTTTAAGTATAAAATTTATGCTACCGATAAAAGCCTGTCCGATACTTTCGCCCAGGTTTTCAAACGCGAGTGGTGAAATTTCCTCCGTGGGTACTGTTTCTTCCCGAATGGTAAGATTAATAGTCGCGTACGAAACCTGGTCTTTTAAATGGTTAAGCCGGGCGGTCATCGTTTCTATTTCGCCCCTGACCCGATGCAGTTCTCTTTCAACCTCTAAGACTTCCTCCAGTGTTTCAGCTATGTCGAGGATTTCTATAAGTCTCTCTTCCTGTGCTTTCTGGTTGTTCAGGCGCGATTCAAGGTCGATATACTGCATGGTAACATCATCTGTTCCGGTTTGCACATTTCTTGCTTTGCCCAGATTTTGAAGACGGTCCATAACCCGGTCAAAGTTATTATTTTGTACCCGCAGGGTAAGGTGAGCGTTGTATTGATCCTCTCGCGCCTCATATACATTAGAGTTGCTGATCATTCCCCCTGACTGTTCGACGATACTGCGAACCTCATTGATTGTTTCCCTTGTATCTTTAACAGTAAGTTCAATTGAACCGGTGCGTATAACGTGGCGGAGATTGCCTTCCCCAACTCTTTCATTATGAACCATGGTATCGTAATCTGTATCGGGTGCCTTTTCTGCCGCAGCCGGCTCTTGCTGGACGTAACGGGTTTCCATTGCGGCGTCTTCCATCATAATGTCACTGGATCCCATGTAGTAGTCTGTTGCGGCGCATGAAGTCAGAAAAACAACTGCCAGCATAGTAACAAGGATGTATAAGGATATAATTTTAAAACGTTTTGCAGTCATAGCTTGCCCCTCCTTTTTATCTATCGACAACCATGCCCCGCAGATGGTTCCCACGCTTCTTGTTTTACAGAGGTGTCAAATAGCCCTGTGTCCCAGACCGATTGCCACATCGTTTCTATGCAGCAAACCGATGCCAAAAAAGATTGCTACCGCGATGTGCGTGCCCCCCCTGGCAATACCTACTTTGCCTCCCACATTTAAACCCAGGGCTTTAGGCATAATCTGGACGAGCGCTTCCCTGGTTGCACCGGCAACAGCTCCATCCGAGTGACTGGAATCATCAATGATATTTTCTCTTTTTGAGGCGACGACTGCTCTTTCTACGACTTTTTGCAGAGAACTTAAAAATTCTCCACCGTAATCAACAGCTAGCGACTGTATTCCCTCTTCAAGGTGTTTTTCTTTCATGATCATTTCTTCTTCCCTGGTTGTGGTCATCGCTATACTAATAGCAGCCTGGGCAACAGTACGGCTTTCCATTTTAATCTCCTCCATAAATTGCAATATCTATTGCAATTATCCTCTTTAAGCCTTCAAAGGGCAAGCAAATTTTGCGCAACCACAGCTGGAAGAGCCATAAGTATGATATAATTTTAGTGGAGGTTTTATCATGAAAGAAAATTACTGCAGTACCTGTGGCCAGGAGTTCAAACCTGCTGATCTTACGGTTCGCTGCCGGCTTTGTATGCGGAATTACCACGGCGGATGCTGGGAAAAAACCGGAGGTTGTACTACATGGGCCTGCCCGGGAAAACCCTCCCTTGAAGATCAAGATAATGATGTAGCTTATAAGCGATGTCCGTTTTGTGGGGAAGAAATTATCAGTTTTGCCACTAAATGTCGTTACTGCAGGTCTTCATTGGAATCTCCCGAAACTTTAGCTAAAGAAGTGCCGGGAAAAAGAAGCCGCGAGAAAAATTCCGACTTCAGGAAGGATCCGATACTTTCCAGCCTTCTTAACCTGATTTTCCCGGGTGCGGGGTATATGTACCTGGGGCAGTTTAGTAAAGGGCTGATGTGGTTTTTTATAGCCATTGCCGCCTGGTTCTTTACCCGGGGGCTGGGCCTGATTGCAGTGTATATCTGGGTGATGTATGACTCACCCCGTCAGGCAATTCAGATGAACAGAGGTTTAGAGTCCAGTCCAAAAACTGCCCAGCGCCCCTGATTAACCATGATCATTGACGCTGTTAAAGCATTATAAATCTGCTGAGTAATAATACTTCTTAATTCCAGGATCAATAAAGCGGTTTTTTAAATAGCACAATGCGGTTGCTGTTTGTGCCGGCATGGTTATTTGAAATGCCCCATATATTCGAGGTTTTTGTGAATTTTTGTTGATTAACAACTACACCGGCACATTTGAAGCCGCTTTTTACCCCCAGTGGAATAACTTCTTCTTCAAGCTTAATTTGCCCGTTTCTGATTTCCCCAACCTCAAATGCGATCCAACCTCCTGGTTTTGCTATACGGTAGAGTTCCTTGAATACAGAAAACATAACCGATGACCACTGTTCCAGGGTGGCTGCCATGGTAATAGCTTTCTCAACTTTTTCCAGCTCAATGCTATTGAACCAACAGCGCAGCCAGTTATCTTTTGAGTATTGAACAACATTTAAGAACGGTGGTGAAGTTACAGTTAAATCGACGCTCTCCGCCGGTATAGCATTTGTTTTGGCAGCATCACTTTGCAGGAAGAGAGCTTTTCCTGAAGCATTACGCAAGTTGTTTCGCTGGTCACCAGTCAGGTTTCTGATTAGTTGACCGGTTTTATCTTCAATTATTTTTTTGATTTCCCGGTATTCAGGTATTTGGTCGCGCTTGAGGTTGATTTTTTTCTGGCTTTCAGCTGATACGGCCTGATTGGGAGGCATGGTATAAACGGAGAAGAATCCCTTCGAATGGCCGGTCAGGCGGTTAGTGGCGATCATCCTAATCCAGCGATCGAGGTGATCAGGTTCTTGATCTTCTTTTTCAATCAGGTAATTGCGCAATGACAGCAGTTCTGATTCGGTTTGTGGATGGTAGAACATCGAAAGATCTAAATCGCTTTTAAGGTCTTGGTAAAACGGAATTTCTGAAAGGCGCTGTCTGAGTTCATTAATCTGCGGAGGGGACAACCTGGGTGCAGACAAAATTTTGCTTAACGGATTGATATCATTTGAGATGATCTCTCGACCCATCAGGGCTGCTTCAATTGCTGTGGTTCCCCGGCCGGAAAAGGGGTCATAAACCGTATCTCCTTTCCTGGTGAGCATATTGATAAAAAAGTGGGGAAGTTGCGGCTTGAAACAGGCCCGGTAAGAAATTTCGTGTATCGAAGCTGCCTGTCTCTGGCGTGAAGTCCAAAATTCGTTTGTGTAACGAATTGTGGATAATCCCCTGATTGTAATATTTTCTTTAAAGGTATTCTTTTCTGCTTCGGGACGCAGGTCGCCCTCAAATGAAGATCCCTCTAAGTAATCGCTGATTTCTGCATCTATCGTCAAAATGCTGCACCTCTTTTAAGCAATTGATCAGATGCGATATTAGAATTAGCATTTGGATTTTTAAGCCTGATATTGCTTTATTTCTGAGCAGGCCGGACATACTCCATAAAAATCGAGTCGATGGTTTTCAATATTGAACCCTGTAGCTCGACTGATATCGGTGTTTAAGTCTTCTAACACTTCAACATCGAGATCGTATATTAATTGGCATTCACGGCAAATAAAGTGGTAATGCACTTCTGTGTTGCCATCAAAACGATCAAAATTGCTTCCCGCATCAATTTTTTTGATAAGGTTCTGGTCAAGCAGAATATTGAGATTGCGATAGACAGTTCCCATACTCAGGTTGGTAAATTCCAGCTTTAGTTTGTTATATAGCCAATCGGCGGCAGGGTGTTTGTCCGTGCTCTGTAAGAGCTTCAACAAATATTCTCTCTGCCTGCTTCGCTTATACCTGGATCTGTTCATTGTTGGACAACTCGATTCTTGTTGATATAATTATAATGTTAATCTTAACTGTAATTATATAGCAGGTCAAGACTTAAAACCAGGAAGTAAAAATAATCCCCAGGATTGTTCCGGCAAATATACCGAAGATAGACAGGTGCGCTCCGGCAGTTTTATAAGCATCGGGGATCAATTCATCACATACAATATAAAGCATAGCCCCGGCGGCAAATCCGAGAGATATTCCCAGGACAAAAACTGAGACACTGCTTATTGCGGCTCCGATATAGGCCCCAATGCCCATCGGTACTCCGGCCAGGGCTGTTATAGTAATTATTTTAAGATATTTGTACCCACCCTGCCGCAGTGGCGCCGCAACAGCCATGCCCTCGGGGATATTATGCAGTGCTATTAAAATTACCAGGGAGGTTCCCAGTTCAGTTGATCCAACAAAACCGCTGCCGATTGCCAGCCCTTCCGGAAAATTGTGTAAACCAATGCCCAGGGCCAACAGGGTGCCTTTTTTTAAGTATTTGTCAAAGGGAGTTTTTTCAGGGGTTACCGGGTGATGATGGGGAAGAAAGTGATCGAGCAGGTAAAAGACAGCCATACCAAGGGTAATCCCTAAAATGGCCGCCTGGTAGCCGCTAAAATCGATAGCTTCTTCAACTAGTTCCAAAAAAACTATAGATAGCATAACTCCTGCGGCAAAGGCCATGATAGTTCCCGTGAAACGCGGTGTCGGGGTTTTTACTATAACGGATAGCAATCCGCCTGCACCCGTGCCGATAACACCGGCTGCCATTCCAAGCGCTCCGATTTCCAGCCAGTTCATTTTTACAGATCACTCCCTGTTTTTAAAATGGCTTAGCTTTTCAGCATAGCCGGCTTTTACGATGAAGAAATCCCCAGGAGGGGATTTCTTCATCGTAACCATTCTAAAAAATTAAAACTGCTTAGTCCAGGTCAACCTTCTCAGAGTTGTCCCATAAACCATGGATATTGCAGTAACTCAAAGCTACCAGTTCGCCCGGTTTCTCAAGTGTTA
>SKZS01000041.1 GCA_007127255.1 Syntrophomonadaceae bacterium
AAAGCGATATTGAACAAAACATTTAATCATCCCCCAGTTCGGCCATAACCTGATCTTCCGGATAGAGTTTGAAGAAGATAAAACTTCCGGTACCCGCAAACCCAACAATAAGGGCACTTAACTGAACACCCAGGGGACCCGAAATATCTTTACCAAAGGCAGATAACAAATATGAGAAGACAACACCGGCCATAGCGATAGTCAGTTTTAGCGGGATGGCCCTGGCCCCAAAAAACATCGCTTCACGTCGCTGGCCGGTTTTATTATAATCAACCCTGGCCAGGTCAGCAATTGTCGGGTTAATCAGTATAGTTAGGACAGCAAGCGGAAATCCGGCCACAAAAAACATGGCCAGGCTAATATAAAAATATATTCCGGTTAAATTAAATGAAAGTATAAATATGGCCAGCCCGCTAAAAGACAAGCTGAGAACACCGGTAGTAATTACCCTTTTTTTACCAACTTTTTTGGCAATAATATTTACCAG
Organism: Syntrophomonadaceae bacterium; assembly: GCA_007127255.1. GTDB lineage: Bacteria > Bacillota > Dethiobacteria > DTU022 > DTU022 > T3SED10-7. Next base: position 488 of record SKZS01000041.1, read on the forward strand.
GGGAAAGCATAGCAATGCCCCACCGATAGTCAGCCCGGCTAAAATAATCATAAATCGCTCTTCTCTCTGGAAAAGAACCACGGCGTAATATATTAAACCCAGGGTTACCATGTTCATGGCAAATTGCAAAAACATTTCCCCGCCTAAAAATATACGGAAAGGCTTAATACCAAAAGTGTGCCGAAGCGAATTCCACGTTCCGATCTGCTCAGCACTAGCAGGAAGGCAGTGAACCCTTTCTTTGAAGCCCAATGTTGCCAGGTAAAGAATGATAGCAGCAAAAACAGCAAATATAAAAACCGTGTAACGATAAGCTGTGCGCAAGTCAAACCCCGCATCCTGTATGCTGCCCGCCAGCAGCGGGAAGAGTATAGTAACCAGGACCATGCCTGCCAGACCGAAAAAAGCAATCATCGTGGAAAGGTTTATACGCAGGGCATTGCTATGTCCCAACTCAGGAAGTAAAGCGAGGTATGGATTGACATAGGAAGTAAAAGCCAGGTAAAAAAGGGCCATAAAGAAACCAAGCCAGATACCATTATATAAAGATATACCCTCTAAATGGGGCGGGTGAAATATCAGCAGCGTCGCCAGGGCCAGGGGCAGGGCGCCTATAATTAAAAAAAGTTTGCGGCGGCCTAACCTGGACCTGTTGTTATCGCTCAGGGACGCGATGACCGGATCGGCAAACCCATCAAAAATGCGGCCGACAAGTAGAGCGATGCCCAGCACTGTAATCAGCCCCAAAAAAGTGTAATTCGGTATCAGGTCGGGAATGTTATATTCTTTTGGAGGCAGGTAGTAAAAAGGCATATAAAGCAAAATTAACCGCTCCAACATGGTAAAAGCAGCACTTCCTGATGCATAGAGCAGCTGTCCGGACATCGGCAATAAAGCAGCTTTTTTTTTAACCATACGCTCCTCCTCGAAGACATTTGAAACCATAACAGGCCGCTAATATATAATAGCCGACAATAAATGCCGGCTATTGTGGGTAATTGTATTATTGCTCAAACAAAACAACCCAGAAATTACAATTTTTCTACATTTGCTGCCTGAGGTCCACGATCTCCTTCGACAATTTCAAATTCAACATCCTGGCCTTCTTCCAAAGTTTTGAATCCGTCCTCTTGAATTGCCGAAAAGTGAACAAACACATCCCCCTCGCCCTCTTCTTGTTCAATGAAACCGTAACCTTTTTCCGGGCTAAACCACTTAACCTTGCCTTGCATTTTTAAAACCCTCCTATATTTACCTCTTAACCAGAGGCTTGTACCTTTAACAAACTACCACATTTCTAATCAAAAAGCAAGATTTATGGCAGTTTATCAGCATCTTTTGAACAGTAGTAACTTACAAGATTGACTTTTAAACCAGGCGCATTTCTGTTTGCTCAAATACATAAGACAGGTAACTTTTTCTTAAATCTCCCTAAACCAGGGTTTAGATCTTTTTGTCATTTTACTGTTCCCTGCTGTAATCGTAGAACCCTTTACCAGTTTTTTGACCCCATTCTTTTTTAACATATTTCTCAACTATTGTTGGAGAAGGTTTATCTGCCGGATCACCCGTTTCCCTGTAACGCTCCATCATAATATGATAGGTTAGATCAATTCCGGTAAGATCCTGCAGCTTAAAAGGCCCCAGGGGATGTCCAAGAGCATTAACTACAGCGCTGTCTATATCCTCAGCTGAAGCCACACCCTGATCTAGCAGGTAAAGGGCTTCATTATTTATAGCAGAGAGGATCCGGTTAACCAAAAACCCATATATTTCCTTTTGCAGTTCCACGGGTTCTTTGTTCAGGCGGCGGGATAGCTCCATGGCAAGTTTTGCAGTTTCTTCCGAGGTATGCGGACCTCGGACCACTTCCACACACTTCATAACCAGCGCTGGATTAAAGAAATGCATGTTGCACACTTTTTCCGGCCGACTGGTTACACCGGCAACCATGGAACTGACAATAAAGGAACTGTTAGTGGTAAGTACAGCATGAGGTGGGGAAATCTGATCTAATTCCCTGAAAATATCCCTTTTAAGTTCAAGTTTTTCCGTAGCAGCTTCTATCACAAAATCGGCATCGCCAAGCGCTTCTTTCATATTGGTTTTAAATTCAAGGTTATCCCAGGCCTGCCTGGCTTGCTCTTCAGTTAGTTTTCCTTTGGCCACACGGCCTGGTAAATATTTTTCGGCAAATTCCCTGGCTTTCTGCAGCTGCTTTTCGTTTATATCTACACAGCCAACCTTGTATCCTCTAATTGCAGCCAGCACTGCAATCTGATGCCCCATATTCCCTGCTCCCACAACACCAATCTTTTGAATATCATCGACTCTCATATATAAACCCGCCTCCTGTCTTCCATTTTTAAAACTGCTTTGCACTAAAACACTACCTGTAATTTCAATTGTTACCGCACCTGCTCACCATACCGGGTGATGACTCTTATCGTCTGGTTGCTGCCACTTTACTTTTTAAATTCAAATCAAAAAGAAAACACTTTACAGCATAAAAAGAGCAGCTGAAATAATATCGGTACCATCCTGAGGCCTTTATTGAACCGGATACCTGTAGAAATAAATAGGCATATTAAATTTATTAAATTTCTCTACTTCTTACTTAAATAGATTCATTACCCTCGGGATAGCAACACTCATCAACACCCCGATTGTAACTTTCGAAAGATCTACGAGAACATACTGTTGGTGCTCCTCAGTAGATTTTTCAGAACTATAGTGAATAACTACAGCAAGATGATCGTTATCAAGGTTAATCAGATAATAATCACCAATGCCCGGAAAACGCGATTCTCGCAAAGCTTCTTTTAATTTACGTGAGGTTTCGCCGAAAACTTTTAAATGTTTTGGCTTCGCGCCATACTGCTGCACGTGGAAAAAAGCGACAGATTTATCAGTCGTTGTACTCCAAATATCTGTCTCAACAAAGCCATCACCCAGATCTTCCTTCAAGCCGTCAATACACTCCTTGATTTTTTCCAAGGTAAATTGCATGCTCTAACTGCCTCCCTGCGTTTTTGCAAATTAATAATTATCATACAGCCCGATAATCCACGGAAAGAGGTTTAGTATAATCTTTTTGCAGGTCAACTTTACTTGAAGAAAATTGCATATAATATTTTTGTGTAGTTATCTTTGAAAACCGAAAAATTCTCTTAATGCTTCCCTGAAAGTAAATTTTTCATTTACTGCATCTGATTCAGGAGAAGCTTCTGCTTCCCGAAGCTGTTTATAAAGTGCCCACCCGGTTGCTCTTATATCTCCTGCTCCAAACATTTTTTCTGCTTCTTCTCCTGTAGGGCTATCAAGCTCTGCAGAACCATCAGCCTGACTCTCTTCAGCCAGATTGCCTAATAAGTTCGGCAGGGCAACACCCATTAATACACCCATGGAGGTTTTTGTAAGATCAACCAGAATAAACAGCTGGTATTTGCCTACCATAAGAACTACGACCAAATGATCGTTATTAAGATTCACCAGGTAATAACTGCCAAGACCGGGATATGAAGATTCCTTAAGCGTTTTATAAAGCTTCCGCGTGACTTCATTAAACAGAGGAGACACTTTTGGATTATTGTTGTAACCATGATCCTTAACCAGGGGACTGCCTTCTGCATGGGACCATATTTCGGAAGCCCCAAACCCTTCCCCCAGGTCTGACTTAAGCTCTTCGAAAATCAATGCCATTTTTTCTTGATTAATCATTGCTGTCTCCCAGTCTAAAGCGGAGAAATAATAGTTAAGCACATAATCTTTGACCAGCATAAATGCTCTATTATAAACAAATCAATTCCATATTTATTAGATTGATATTTATCAACCAATCAGCGCTACTCTTTAATCTTGTCTGAATAGTACCCTCCCTCTGAAAAAGCGCTAAATATTTCTCTTAACCTAAATTTCTTCTGCTGACTATCTTTTTTTTCTGCGCCTGCCGTACTGCCAACTTTTTCTTCCTCAGGCGGAATTTCAATCTTCTCCGGGCCTGCAACGTTCCCGGGACTTTCAACTTCTTTCGGGCGTTTGTCCACAATCTCTTCAGCAAGGATATTAAGCAAGTTCGGCAAAGCTATACTCATTAACACACCCATAGGTGTTTTTGCAAGATCAACCAAGACGAACTGCTGGTAGTCTCCTATTTTAATAACAACAACTAAGTGATTGTTGTCCAGGTTTACCATATAATATTCCCCAAGATCGGGATATGCGGATTCCTTCAGGGTTTTATCTAACTTTCGTGTAACTTCATTAAACAAAGGAGCCACTTTTTGATTATCATTATAACCATGATCTTTGATCAGGGGCAGACCCTGCCTGGTGCTCCAAATCTCGGTAGCAACGAAACCATCCCCCAAATCCGATTTAAGTCCTTCAAACGCCGATTTCATTTTTTCTTGATTAATACTCACTATAAATAACCCTTTCTAAAAACAATATGTTTATACACTTTACTGGTTTAGATAATAGACAGTATATATGTGAAAATTTTACTATGGCTTTTATTAATTATAGGTGCTGATTTTACTTAAACAGGAACCGGAGTGGGTGAAGGCATGTTATAACTTTCATAGAAAATCACCCGGAATAAGGCCGCACCTGGATCAGGCTGCCAGAAAAATTTTAATGCGAGCTTTTCTGGCAACCTGTTATCATATTGGATACAACAGTATAACAACTATCAATAAAACTAATATTGCTGACTGCCAAACTATTATTTGCCTCCACGCAGTTCCTTCAAGGTATCATGAAGACGCTTCTTGTCAGGAATCAGGGTTCCTTCCTGTGATTCAGCATAAAGCGATTTAAACAGGCAGTAAACCATCAAAAGCATGATGATCATGAAGGGAAAGCCTCCAACAACTGAGGCGGTTTGCAAAGCGCCCAAACCTCCTGTGAACAGCAAAATCGCAGCGATCGCTCCTTCAAGAAGCCCCCATGTTATGCGCAGAGGAACCGGCGGATTTAAAGCCCCTCCGGAAGTAAGCATACCGTTAACATAAGTACCGGAGTCAGAAGAGGTTATAAAGAATACCGTCACTGAAAACATGGCAACTACAATCAATAGTGAAGCCGCTGGAAACTGTGCCAGCAGGGAAAAGAACCCGAGGGCTGAATCCTGGCTTACAGCATCCGCTATACCGCCGGCTCCAAAGTGTTCAACATGAAGGGCAGCCCCACCAAAAACTGCAAACCAGATCATGCTTACAAAAACCGGAATCAGCATAACCCCGACAACAAAATTACGGATTGTGCGACCTTTTGATATACGGGCAATAAAAGTGCCAACAAAAGGAGCCCATGCTATCCACCAGGCCCAGTAGAAAACAGTCCATGC
>SKZS01000089.1 GCA_007127255.1 Syntrophomonadaceae bacterium
AAGAGTGACTTTAAGGGTATTTTAAAGGAAATGGCAGGAAAACCGGTTACCGTGCGTCTTTTAGATCCTCCCCTGCATGAATTCTTGCCGGACCGGGAAGAGCTTTTATTGGAAGTAGATCGCATGCAAAGGGAAAGCGGAGACGCTGAATTGTTGCAGTTTAAAGAAAAACTGCTGCAAAAAGTGCAGTCCCTGGCAGAATACAACCCCATGCTCGGCCATCGTGGTTGCCGTCTTGGCCTGGTCTATCCGGAAATATACCGCATGCAGGTTAGGGCGCTGTTATTAGCTGCTTTTGAACTCCTTGCTGAGGGAGTACCTATTGAACAATTACAACCGGAAATCATGATTCCCCTGGTCGGGCATCGTGAAGAGATGGAAATGATGAAGGATCTTGTCGATAGTGAAGCTTTAGCGGTTTTTGATGAACAGGGCGCTAAGATCCCTTACCTGGTCGGAACGATGATTGAACTGCCCCGGGCCTGTCTGATCGCCGATCAACTGGCAGAAGCAGCATCGTTTTTTTCTTTTGGCACCAATGATCTGACCCAAACCACCCTCGGTTACAGCCGGGACGATTCAGAAGGAAAATATTTGCCCTTTTACCTGCAGAAAAAAATATTAAAAGCAAATCCCTTTGCTGAAATTGATCGCGAAGGTGTCGGCAGACTGGTAGAGTTAGCGGTTGAAAAAGGCCTCTCTGTAAGGCCGGATATAAAACTGGGAGTTTGCGGAGAGCATGGCGGAGATCCTTCTTCAATTGAATATTTTCACTTGGCTGGATTGGAATATGTCAGCTGTTCGCCTTATCGCGTTCCCATAGCCCGCCTGGCCGCAGCCAGGGCCGCCCTGCCTACAAATAATAATAAAAAGAATAAATCTTGAAATAGTCTGTTGATATAAACAGGAGAACTATATTTTTTGGCGAATAGTTAAACAGTTAAAATAGTTGCAAGGAGTGATCTAATTGACCTACCATGATAACCAAGATTTAGCTTTAGACAGTATTCACCCACCCTGCCAGTCTGCCTGTCCCCTTCACCAGGGTGTCCGTGATTATTTGCTGGCTATAGCAACCGGAGACTTCGACCGAGCGCTGGCGATAATCAAAGAAACGAATCCACTGCCTTTTGTTTGCGGAACAATTTGTGCCCATCACTGTGAAGATGAGTGCCGCCGCAATGATGTGGACAAACCTCCTTCCGTTCGCGGTCTAAAACGTTTTGCCCTTGAATACGGCAAAGCTAAAATACTGCCGCCTGAAGGTGAACCTGACCTTAAAGGCAAGGTTGCGGTAATCGGTGCCGGTCCTTCGGGCTTGACAGCCGCTTTCGACCTGGCCCGCAGGGGAGCAGAGGTAACAGTTTTTGATCAGGAAGAATCGGCTGGAGGAGCTGTCCGTCATTATATTCCCCTCTACCGCCTTCCGGACGAAGCTATTGATCAAGATATCAGTGAAATTGCCGAGCAGGGTGTTGAGTTTAAATTCGGAGTTGAACTGGGCAAGGATATAACCATCGAGCAGTTGGAACAGGAAGGTTTTAAATCCATACTGCTGGCCATGGGTTTGCCGGTCAGTCGTGGTTTAAATATCCCCGGAGCCGAGGGAGAAGGTATTCTTTATGCCCTGCCTTTTCTTAAGGCGGTTAAGCGAGAAGGATTTAAGTTTGAAGGCAGCCCCAATGTTATTGTAATCGGTGGGGGCAATGTGGCCATGGATGTTGCCCGTTCAGCCCTGCGTGCAGGCGCTGCTAAAGTCAGGATGGCCTGTTTGGAAAGTGATGATGAAATGCCTGCATTTGAGTGGGAAATTGAGGAAGCAAGGGAAGAAGGGGTTGAGTTTAACACCTCATGGGGTCCCGATACTATTAAGCGGGAAAATGGTAAAGTAACCGGCATGGAAGTAGTTGAGTGCAGTTGCGTTTTTGATGAAGAAGGCCGCTTTAACCCGACCCTGAATAAAGAAAATAAGGAAGTTTTAGAAGGAGATATCGTTGTTTTTGCCATTGGCCAGGGAGGAGATCCCGAACCGCTGCGCGGGGAGATCGATATTGACGATCGCGGCCGCGTTGTATTTAACCCAAACAAGATGACTACGAGCAGGGAAGGGGTTTTTAGCTGCGGTGAAATGATTACCGGTCCCGGTTCTGCTGTTGAAGCTATGGGCAACGGGCGCCTTGCTGCGCAGGCTGTTGCCAGTTATCTCAAGGGCGCAATCTTTGACAGTGCCAGGGTTGAACTCGAAGAAAAACCTGTCCTTGACAAGCTTGATGAAAAAGTGGCAGAAGAAATTGATCGTATGGAGCGTTACGATATTCCGATGATCACTCCAGAAGAAAGAGTGCGTCATTTTAAGCAGGCTGAGCTTGGGTATGATGTAGAGACAGCAGTATGTGAAGCTCGGCGCTGCCTGACCTGTGCCGCGGGCGCCTGGCAGGATGAAGATCTTTGTGTTCACTGCCTGACATGTGTTCGTATTTGTCCCTACGATGTGCCGATAGTTAATGAAGAAGGGAAAGTGGAGGTTCGCAATGAGCAATGTCAGGCTTGCGGGCTCTGCCTTAGTTTTTGCCCTGTGTATGCAATTAAGTTTCGCGCACCTTATGTCGAAGATGCTGCTAACTCAATTGAACCCGCCGTTGAAAAACTGCTGGCTAAGAGTAACGGTGAACCATCGGTCCTGGCTATAACCTGTTCCTACGGGGCCTTTGCCCTGCCCGAATTCGTTAATAAGGAATTCAAGAGCGTTGGTGTGGTCCGTTATCCCTGTGTCGGCAAGCTTGATACTGCCCACTTTTTAAAAGCAATTGAGGCCGGAGTTGATAAAGTGGTCGTCGTCGGCTGTAGTGAAAGTGATAAGTTTAACTGTCAATACAAGGATATCAGCTACTGGTCGGAGAGAAAAGCTGCTCACGCCGGTGATTTGCTAGAGATGCTGGGTATGGAACGTTACGATATTGCCTATACAGAGATAGCCGGCGAAGAGCTTGACAAATTTGAACAACTTGTTGCTGAAGCGTTGATAAAGCCGGAGCCTGTGGAAGAAGAATAAATAAGAATTTAACAGTAAAAAATTCAAGGCCCCGGCATCTTAGAGGTTGCCGGGGCCTTTTTTGATGATCCGGCAGGAAAGGGGATTAGACTGTCGAATAAGAATATAATGCAGAGATGAAAAAGTCTATCTCATGAGGGGAGGCCGCGTCCGGGTAGTAAAAAATCTGTAAAAGCACGGTAATCTACCTCGTCTCAGTTTCAGGGATGGGGTTTTTGTTATACTGCGTCTGCTGGGTGTGTGGTTTAAGTATTTAACATTAAGTGATGGGTGTTGACTATGTCACAGGGAATACCGGAAGACATAATTGATGAGATCAGGCAGCGCACAGATCTGGTCGGCCTGGTCGGTGAGTACCTCAAGCTGGAAAGAAGGGGTAAAAACATGGTCGGTCTTTGCCCTTTTCACAGCGAGAAAACTCCGTCCTTTTCGGTGTCTCCCGATAAACAGCTTTATTACTGTTTCGGCTGCGGTGCCTCGGGCAATGCTTTCAGCCTGATTATGCAGATGGAGAACATGACGTTTCCTGAAGCTGCCCGCACTCTGGCCGGCCGGGCGGGAGTTACTATTCCTGAACGTAAGTCGTCATCTGCTGAAGATAATATAAAAGAAAAAATATACAAATTAAATGAGCTGGCAGTGCTCTATTATGCTCACCATCTTCATAAAGCCGAGGCCGGAAAAAAGGCTTTAGAATATTTACTAAAAAGAGGAATTAAACAGGAGACGATAGAATTATTTAAAATAGGATATGCTCCACCTGACTGGACCGGGTTTTTTGATTATGCTCACAAAAAAGGAGCCCAACCCGGTTTGATAGTAAAAGGGGGACTTGCTTCACCAGGCAGGGAAAAGGGCTATTACGATCGTTTCCGGAACAGGGTTATTTTCCCGATATTTAACATGAGCGGGAAGGTCGCCGGTTTTGGAGGCCGGGCTCTCGAAGAAGGGGAAAAAAGCGGGCCCAAATACTTAAATTCACCGGAAACGCCCGTTTTTAACAAGGGTAGTATGCTATACGGTTTGAACCTGGCACGCGACGAAATCCGTCGTCAAAAAAAAGCAGTAGTTATGGAAGGCTATACAGATGTAATAACAGCCTTTCAAGCCGGCCTCAAGAATGCTGTCGCTTCCCTGGGAACTGCTCTTACCGCGGAACAGGGGCGTCTGCTTCGCAACCAGGCTGATACAGTGGTAACTGCTTATGATTCTGATAGCGCCGGTGAAGCCGCAACCTGGAGAGGTTTGGCCGTGCTGCAATCTACGGGATGCCTGGTGCAGGTTGCCGATCTTCCCGCAGACACAGATCCCGATAACTATATCAGGGAAAAAGGTCCGGAGAACTTTAAAAATCTAATTGATAATGCCAGGCCGCTGATGGAATACCGCCTGGAGCAGCTTAAAAGAAAATTTAATTTGCAGTCTGACAAAGGCAGAATTGATTATACTGAAGAGTTAATGCCTTTTCTGCTTGCCGCAGTCAACCAGGTTGAACAGGATTATTATCTGAAAAGAGCTGCTGAAGAAATGGATATTAACGAAGATGCCCTTAGAAGCGAACTGAAAAAAAGACGAACCAGCAGCAGCCGTTACAAAGAAACAGGACAAAAAGAGTTGTTTGAGGAACGGCAAGAAATAAAAATCAGGCTCGAAGAAAAAATTATTATATCTTTAATGCTGCAGAGCAAGGAAATAGCTGAACTAGCGAGAACTCTTTTAAAGTTAGAATATATAGATGAACCGAAAATTAAAAAAATTATTGAAGAGATTTGGAACCTTGCGGCAGGAGAAACAGTCTTCAGTGCAGAAAAACTCTTGAACCGTTTTGAAGATCAGGAGATTACAAAAATAATTACCGAGGCGGTAACCGAACCATCTTTGCAGGATCTGCCGCCCCAAATAGCGAAGCGTAATGTTGAAGACAGTATAAAAAGATTGCACAAAACCTGGGTTAACAAAAAACTAAGAGATCTAAGGAAAAAGCGGGAAGACTGTGAAGCCCGGGGGTTGCTTGAAGAAGCAAACAAGTTATTTCTTGAAGAACAGGAATTGTCGATTAAAAAAGATAATGGACCTTACCGCTTTAGAAAAGGAGGGGAGTTCAATGGCTAAAGACCTGGAAAAAACAATTTCCCTGGAAGATGCTCAGCTGGAACTGGTTGAGCGCGGCAAAAGCAAAGGTTCGATCAGCTATAAAGAGATCATTGAAACCCTGCAGCCATACGATCTTTCAGTGGAAGCTCTTGATAACTTCTATGATAAATTGGCCCAGAATGGAATCGAAATAACAGACGACACAACCGCGGATATTCAAAAAGGCGCCAAGAGGGCTGGTTCTGATTCAGAAACCAAGCCCGGCGATCTGCTTTCTGTTCCTGAAGGAGTAACAGTAAATGACCCTGTTCGCATGTATCTGAAAGAGATAGGGAAAATTCCACTGCTTACCTCTGAAGAAGAGGTGGAATTGGCTAAGGCTATCGAACAAAATAGTGAAGAAGCGCGCCGCCGGCTGGCGGAAGCAAACTTACGCCTGGTTGTCAGTATTGCCAAGAAGTATGTTGGCAGGGGCATGTTATTCCTTGACTTGATCCAGGAAGGAAACCTGGGCTTGATAAAGGCCGTGGAAAAGTTTGATTATCGTAAAGGTTACAAGTTTAGTACCTATGCTACCTGGTGGATTCGTCAGGCCATTACCAGGGCCATAGCTGATCAGGCCCGAACAATAAGAATCCCGGTTCATATGGTTGAAACGATTAA
>SKZS01000121.1 GCA_007127255.1 Syntrophomonadaceae bacterium
CTGGCCGTCGGTACATCTTTTGGTTGTCCTCTTTAAATTTGTGAAGGAATAGAAACAATCAGAAAAACCATAAGAGCTGCAAACAAGATCATTATGCCTCCGGCTGCCATATCGACCCTGCCCATGCGCAGGGTTTTCATTTTTGTCCTTCCCCTGCCGCCGCTGTAACTTCTGGACTCCATGGCTACAATCAGTTCTTCTGCCCGCTTAAAGGCATTTATAAACAGGGGCAGAAAAACCGGGAATATTTTGCGTGTTTTTTGAATGAAGTTTCCGCGATCAAAAGCAACACCCCTGGCCATCTGGGCCTTGAGGATCTTGTCAAGTTCTTCGGCCAAAATCAAAACAAAGCGCAGGGCAATAACCATGGTCATAACTAGTTCCTGGGAAGGAAGGCCAATCTTTTGCAGCGGCTTAAGTAAGATTTCCAGGCCGTCAGTCAGGCTGACAATAGAGGTGGTCAGGGTCAGGATAGTAGTTACCGTAAAGAGGAAAATGACCCGCAGGGTAATCATATTACCCATGTGCAGACCGGAATCGGTTGCTGTTAATATCCACAATGAAAAAATAACTTCTGCATCGGGAGTGGCATATAAGAAAAGTTGAAACACCCACATCAGAACAAGGACGGGCAGCATCGGCTTGAGACCGCAAAGAGCGTAACTTAAGGGAATACCTGCACCTATTATCACCGCGGCAGTAAATATTAAAAAAACCAGGTAAGCCTCGTAAGATTTAACAAAAAGCAGCAGTGTTATAAGTATAACGGTGGCAATAATTTTTGTCCGCGGGTCCATATGGTGTATAGCTGTCTCACCGGGCAGGTAGACACCGAGTGTAATATTTTTAGTCAGTTCCATTAATCGTTTACCCGGCCTTCCGCTAGATTTTTAGATATTGCCTGCAGGGCTTCAGTTAGGTTTAAAACAGTTGTGGGGAAGCTATAGCCGCAGGAGCTCAGCCGATCAGTTATGGTCATAACTTCAGGAAGTTCCAGGCCGATTGCCTTGAGTTGAGCAGACTGCTTGAAAACAAGCCTGGTCGAGTCGTTAAAGGCAATTCTGCCCCGGTCGATAACGATTATCCGCTCGGCCAGTTCAGCTACTTCATCCATGCTATTTGAAATAAAAATAATGGTAATATTTTCCTCGCAGTGCAGTTTCCTGATGACCTTTAGAATCTCTTCACGGCCGCGTGGGTCAAGCCCGGCGGTAATATCGTCTAAAATCAGGGTCTTTGGTTTACAGGCCAGCACGCCGGCAATAGCGACCCGACGTTTCTGTCCGCCGCTTAAGGCAAAGATATCGCGTTTGTAGAAACTGTTGTAATCAAGACCGACCTGGTCCATAACTTTGCGTACCCTGCTTTCAACTTCCGTTGAATTCAGATTTTGTTGTTTTGGCCCGAAAGCAATATCTTCGCCTACAGTGGGTGCAAAAAGCTGGTAGTCCGGGTTTTGAAATACATAGCCGACATCGTGTCTCAAGCTGATCAGGTCTGCTTTTTTATCTGTTGTGTCACAACCGTTTACGATAATCCTGCCCTGCTGCGGGGTATAAAGGGCGTTAAAATGCTGGGCAAGCGTCGTTTTGCCTGCCTGGGTAGGGCCAATAAGTCCTACGAATTCACCATCTTTAATCCGCAGGCTTACTTCATGCAGTACTTTTTTTTCAAACGGGGTGCCCCTCTTATAACTATAGGAGAGTTCGGTTACTTCAATCGGCATAGATGGCTGATTATCTCCTCGGTATGGATAATATTTTCCGGAATGTTTATTCCACTTTGCCGCAGCCCTTTTGCCAACCGGGCGGCAATCGGGTAGTCAAGACCGAGGCTAAGAAGTTTTTCTTCCCGGCCAAATACCTCGTACGGTGTTCCTTCCATTTCAATATTTCCCTGGTCCATAACAATCATTCTGTCGCAGTGGATAGCTTCGTTCATGAAGTGGGTTAGCAGTATTGTAGTAATACCTTCTTCCCGGTTAAGGCGCAGAATGTTATCCAGCACTTCCCGTCTTCCGCGTGGATCTAAATGTGCTGTCGGCTCATCAAGAACAATGCAGCGCGGTTTCATAGCGATAACGCCGGCAATGGCAACCAGCTGTTTTTGACCTTCTGAAAGCTGGTTGGGAGCTTCATGACGCAGGTTAAGCAGGTTCAGGGTCTCTAAAGCCCGGTCAACCCGGTCCCTGATTATTGCGGGGGGAAGTCCCAGGTTTTCCGGTCCGAATGCGACATCTTCTTCTACAATGCTGCTGATCAATTGGTTGTCGGGATTCTGAAAAACCATTCCTACTATTTTACGGATGGCCGGTATATTTCCAACGGCATCAGTCGACAGACCTTCTACTATCACTTTTCCCTTATTCGGCAACAGCAGGCCGTTAAAGTGACGAGCCAGGGTTGACTTTCCCGAACCGTTTTGGCCTGTGATGGCCAGCATTTCTCCACGGTTTATCTTTAAATTCACCCTGTTTAATGCTTTAACTTCTTTACCGCTTCCAGCACGGTAGGTGTAGGAGAGGTCAACTACCTCGATTTGAGGATTCAAAACTTTACAGCCCCTATCTCAAAAATTGCTCAACCGAAATTATTTAATCTTCTGTTGTTCTGATTCGCTGAATACCTTTAACCAAAATTACCGTTAGTATAGCTGCGACTATTAGTTCAGGTACGCCGTGCAGGACACCAATTGATATTGAGACTTCAGAAGGCAGGTAGCCTCTCCAGGTAACCATACCCAGAACCAGTACCGTGTTGGTTGCAGAACCAAATGCTCCTGCCAATGCACAGGCCAGGACATTGTTAATTTTTTTTGTAAAAAAATAAATAAAGTACGCGACAACACCGATAAAAAGGCGGGGAAGAATAGAAACCAGCGGATCGGCGAAAAAAGGAGCTCCGGGTTGCAGAAAACTGAACAGACCAAATATAGCGCCTGTAATTAATCCGACTACCGGTCCCTCCAGAACTCCGCCTAAAATGACCGGTATATGCATGATCGTTGCATGCCCGGCCGGTGTGGGCACAGGTATGAAACCCAGACGGGTGACACCCAGCAAAATAGATATAGCGCCTAGAATACCTGAGATGACAATTTTACGCACAGATAAATTCAATTTAAACTCCTCCTCCTGCTGTAATTAATCAGGGCATAGTTCTACACCGGAGCGGCCTGATCCTTCACAATTTCTAAGGCAAATTGTGGTTGTTGCAAATTATACTAACTTCTTCATTATAATAGCTGCAGAAGGAATAATAAAGCTGTATGAAGAATTTATAAAAAGTAATTGATTGGCGTGGCATACAAGTATTCTTCTGCAAAGGGGCATCAGCAGATGTTAAAGCGCTATGGTATAATTCTGGCTGTAATTTTTGCTATTACACTTATCACTACTTCCTGCAGTAATAATCAACAACTCCGCCCTCCGGGCAGTACTTCTGTTGGTGGGGCCAGGATAGAGACGGCACTGGAAGCAAATGATAACCTTGTGATAACTGAGTCACAGACAACCTTTGAAAAAAACCAGCAGTTTTATTTCTATTTTAATAACAACCGGTCTTTTCAGTCCGAACAGCTTACGGTTCAGCTTATTGACAACAGGAATGAAAGAATACTGGCCGAAAGTGATTACGAAGTTAATCCTGATCAATATGAATTAACTGATAAAATCTGGTTTGGCAGTGAGGGCATGTTTACCATAGTTGTTAAAGTAGATGGTGAAGTCAGGGCTACCCGGGAAGTAATTATTGAGTAAACGAAGGAATGCTTTATCGACAGGGGATAAGGCGATTTTGTTGAAAATTATTTAAAGGTTTTAAGGATATGCCGGGGCATATCCTTATTTTGACCTTCAATAGGAAATAATTACAAAACAGGCAGGAATAACTGCAGCCTCGTCGAATAAGCATGAAGATGTTTAAGCCGGTCTCAAGCCGGCAATTTATTTTGGAGGTAGAAACAAAATGAACTTTAAGGTGCGCTTGACTCTGGTTGCCCTGGTAGTTCTGGGCATGTTTATTTTGCATAACAGCTTCTGGCTCTGGAATCTGGACGATCGGGTGCCCCTGCTTTTTGGTTTTATGCCCTTTGCCTTTTCTTTTTATGTCGGCTATACCCTGCTGGCTTTCATAGCCATGAGGATTATTATTGCCCTGGCCTGGCCGGAGCCGCCTGCAGATTTACTTCAGTCTGCAGGAGATAAGGAGTCAAATGAACAATGATCAGCACACTGGGAATTGTTGTTATTGCCCTCTATTTTTTTGTGTTAATCGGAATTGGTATATACGGGGCCAGGGTTAGCCTGAAAACAAGGGAAGATTATTTCCTTGCCGGCCGCGGCCTCGGCAGCATTGCCGTTTTTATGGCTCTTTTTGCCAGTAACATCACTGCCTTTACTATTATCGGTCATGCAGGATTTGCTTATGAAGTAGGTTACGGCGCTTACGGCTATGTTATCGGTTGGAGTATTTTTATTACTCCTTTTACCTTTTACCTGGTCGGATATCGCTCCTGGCTGCTTGGCAAGCGTTATGGTTACGCTACCCAGCCGCAGGTTTTCGGCGGCATATTTAACAGTAAGCTGGTAGCCCTGCTGTTCCTGGTCTTTCTGCTATATTATACTTTACCTTACCTGGTGGTCAGTATTATCGGCGGCAGTCTCGCTTTTTCAACCATAACCGATGGTATGGTTCCCTACTGGATTTCTTCCTTAATAATAATCTGTATATCATTAGTCTATACCATTCCTGCCGGTTTGAGGGGCACAGTCTGGACAGACATTTTCCAGGGTACCCTTTTCATGGTTGTGGCGATCCTGCTTCTGGCTGCAGTAGCCCATTCCCTGGGGGGTTTCACGGAGATTACAGAAAGGATTGTCCGGCAAAATCCGGCTATGCTGCAGAGGGGACTTTCGGAAAAAATTGCTCCCATAAACTGGTTTAGTTTTTCATTCGTCAATTCAATTGCCGTGATTGTTTTTCCCCAGATGTTTACACGGGTTCTGGCTGCCCGTCAGAGCTTCAATTTGAAAAGGGTTAGTCTTTATTATCCGCTGGCCATGGCTGCTATCTTTGGAGTTTCTACCCTGCTTGGGGTGTGGGGTTCAGCTGCGGTGCCCGGCTTGACAGGCAAAGATGCAGATAACATTGTGCCGTTATTGATACATCAGTTTCTTTCGCCGGTCTGGATGATCCTTGGTTTAATGGTAATATTGGCCGTAGTAAAGTCGTCAATTGATTCCCAACTTCTTTCCTTTACACATCTGGTTACTGATGATTTGCTGCCTCGTTTTAAGCGGATTAGCTCTGCCCAGGCGGTTTTCTGGGGTCGGATTTTACTCGTAGTTTTTGCTGCTGCTGCCTACTATATTGCCCTGGTGCGTCCCGCAGCCATACTGAGTATTGCTGCTTTTGCCTTTTCGGGTTTTTCGGTGATGCTGCCGGTGATGATCGGGGCCCTCTACTGGCCGCGGGCTAATAAGTATGGTGCCTGTGCTGCGCTTGTATTTCCGGCCGTGATGCTTCATTTATGGTACCTTGGGATTTTACCGGGATGGACAACTTTTGGATTTATGCCCGTATTCCCGGCTTTTGTGCTGGCCATAATAACGCTGGTTGTCGTTTCTTATTTAACCGCACCTCCGTCGGCTGAACAGCGGGAAAAAACTTTTGGTATTTTTGAAAGGGTGTTTGATTATGAGGATAAGGAGGGAGAAGAAAAAATTCAGCCTAAAAGCAGCTGAACTAATACAACCACCGGTTA
>SKZS01000008.1 GCA_007127255.1 Syntrophomonadaceae bacterium
CCGATCCTGAACTGGCCCTGCCAATGATGATGATGACTCTGCTGCCGATCGGTATTGGTGGTATCGTCCTGGCCGCATACGTAGCCGCGGTAATGTCCACGGCTGACTCCTGCCTGATGGGTCCTGTGGCCGTTGTTACCCGTGATATCTACCAGAAGAGAATTAAACCGGACGCTACAGACCGTGAAAGGACCATTGTAGCGAGGGTGGCCACTTTAGTCCTGGGTGTCCTGGCCATTCTTTTCGCTTACCAGGTGCCAACTGTAATAGACGCTATCCTTTACGCCTATACATTCGGCGCAGCAGGTATTTTCTTCCCATTCCTCGGCCTGCTGTTCTGGAAACGGGCAACTGCAACAGGGGCCCTGGTCAGCATCTTCGGCGGTGGTGGAATTGCGGTAATCTGGGTTATCTTAGGAAATCCCTTCGGCTTTGCCGCTTCTTACCCCGGCTGGATCGTTTCATTTACACTGCTGGTAGTGGTATCACTGCTTACCCAGCATAAACCGGAAGAAGATATTGATTCATTCTTCCAGTAAAAACGGCAAGGCAAGTTTTGCCGCTATATAAATACCATATTAGTTCTAATAGCATGGGGACACGTTGTAAAACGTGTCCCCATGTTTGCTGGTTTAATTAAATTAGATTATATTCTAACAGATCATTTTAAACAAATACATATGCTGCAACAAACAACCTGTTATCAGGATAAAAGATCCATTACTGTATAGATCATGATGCGTGTGCTATCAACCATGGTATCTATTTCTACATACTCATCGGCGGCATGGAAATTAGCCCCATCGGCACCGAATAGTACCGTGGGAATCTTCAACCTGGGAGCGATATGGTTAGCATCCGATTCTGAGCGGAAATAGGTAGTCTGCATTTCCTTGCCCAGTAGATCCCTGCTGCCCTGCTTAAGAGATTGCACCAGAGGAGTATCCTCTTTAATAGTCCATGGCAAAAAGTAGGCATCCGGGTGCGGCAGATCACGCAGTTTAATATCCACTTCACTCTCCAAATCCAGGCTGTCGACGATCTCTGTCACTTCGCGCAGGGCCTGATCGGCATCTCCTTCCACGGTGTGACGGTAAATAGTAAAGCTGGCCTCCTCAGGCACCAGTAAATACTTTTCCCCGCCTTTAAGGTTAGTGATACACATTGTGCCCTTGCCAAGCAGGGGATGTTCGCCCAGGTCAAGGTTGTCGCTGACAGCATTAATGATACGGGCAGCATCTTCCACGGCGTTAATACCTTTTTCAGGGGTTGCACCGTGGGCTGACTTGCCTTTTACTTTAACATAATATACAGCGGTTCCACGACTGCCCAGGGCTACGCAGGGAAACTTTTCACTTCCGGGGGCAAAAGGCCCTGAAGGTTCCGGTATAATACACATGTCACAGCCGTCAGTAATACCATCCATAATTGTAAAGTGAGTACCTAACCCGTATGGGCCCTCTTCATCACTGACCGCAGTAAAAACTATATCGCCTTTAAGTTCGATACCCGCTTCCACCAGGGCCTCCAACAGAAAAACGGAAGATACAATTCCCGCTTTCATATCGAGTGCCCCGAGACCGTAAAGTTTGCCATCCTTAACAACACCTTCGTAGGGATCAACTGTCCAACCATCGCAAAGAGGAACCGTGTCAACATGTCCGTTAATGAGCAGGTTGGGGCCCCCACCTGTCCCTTGCAAGCGCACAATTAAATTTTCACCTTTAAAACCGGTAATTTTTGGTTCTTCGTAGCGGTGAATCTTTGCCTCCAGGCGGTTATAATAAGACAAACGGCCGCGCAGGTAATCTATTATTTCTGCTTCTTCAAAAAAAGGACTTTTAATACTGACGAGCTCACGCAGAAGCTTAACCATATCTTCTTCCTTAATGAGAGTTGACGCTTTTTCAAATGCTTTTTGGTCCACAGCCATTTTAAACCCTCCTCCTCAATTCTATATGATCCTGACCAGACTCCATCAGAACCGATGAATCTATCTTTTTCTATCTTGTTTTGTATTTCACAGACATTTAAATATCTCCCATACTAGTCAGCAATAAAAATGTTAATTTCCTGCATGTTTTATTTATCTTTCTTTCCACGCCTGATCAGTTCGGCGGCTATATACGAGGCTACATGGTTAGGCATCGTTCCGGAACCAAACCCGGCATCGTAGCCAAGTTCAATAGCCAATTCATGCGAGATCCGCGGTCCGCCACAAATTAAAAGAATCTTGTCCCGCAGACCTTCCGCTTCAGCCAGCTCAACCAGCTCGGTTAAGTTTTCCAGGTGGATGTTTTTTTGGGTCACTACCTGGGAGACCAGCACAGCATCGGCCCCCAATTCAACCGCTTTAGCTAGCAGTTCGGCATTGGGAACCTGGCTGCCGAGGTTATATGCTTCCATTTCAGGGTAGCGCTCCAGGCCATATTCGCCCAGGTAACCCTTCATGTTTATTATTGCATCAATTCCCACGGTATGCGCATCACTTCCTGTACAGGCTGCCACAACAACTACTTTGCGCCCCAGCTCTTGTTTGATCAGCTCGTTTACTTCACCAAAACTCATTATTTCCTGCTGCCGCTTTGGAATCTTTATCGCCGAATAATCAACAGTATGTGAGCATTTTCCATAGAGCACAAAGAATGTAAAGCCCGCTCCTAAGTCTGACATTTCTGTTACAGCCGGAGCCTCAAACCCCATCTTTACAGCAAGCTGGCGGGCTGCTTCTTTGGCTTCATCACCTGCCGGAACAGGCAGTGTAAAGCTAAGCTGCACCGCTCCGTCATTTAAAGTATCACCGTACGCCTTAATCTTGCTCAGGTTTACTTCCATCTCAGGAAAGCCCCTCTCCTACCGTTACTGAATTATTCATAAAAATATCAATAAACGGATTGTAATATTGTTCATGTTTTTTTATGACTCCGCTGCTGCCTTTTCCACCCTCTGAGCTACGCTTGATATCGGCAAAGAAACCTTTTTCCATTGCTGCTTCGAGCCCGATTTTTTCAATTTCTTTAAGCATTGCACAGGCATCATTTAGCAATTTGTCAGCACGAGACTGAATGCGCCCGCCGTCTTTAAAGAAAAGTTCTTCACCAATATTTCGTGCATTATTGAAGATATACTGGCCATTGGCAATGCTCAGATAGCGATCGCTGATGAAGGGAGTGTGAATAGCCTCGGTGAGCATGCCTAGAAGCTGAATCTCCTGTCCAGTGAGGACAGATACCAGGTTGAACATGCCATTTACAAGGTAAGTTTTGAATATGTCTCCTGTGACATGCTTGGTCGGGGGCATATATTTTAATGGAGAATTGGGAAAAAGTTCACGGCACAGCTGCGCCTGGGCAATTTCCATTAAAAGCCCGTCTTCCCTCGCCGGATCAATTTCAAAAGCATGCCCCAAACCCAGCTGTTCTTCTTTCAATCCGGAGCGCAGACCCAGCTGCTCATTTATAAACTGGGAGGCTAACACGGTATGACCCTGCTCATAAGCATCAGCAGTAGTGAGGTAATTATCTTCTCCTGTATTTATAATAATCCCCGCATAGGCATTGACCATGCGTGAAAAATGCTGATCTATAAAAGTGCGTTTCATGTTGATATCACGGAACAGTATGCCGTACATGGCATCATTTAGCATCATATCGAGTCGCTCAATGGCGCCCATCACAGATATTTCCGGCATGCAAAGCCCTGAAGCATAATTTACAAGCTGTATATAGCGGCCGGTTTCTTCGCCTGCTTCATCCAAAGCCCGGCGTACAATGCGAAAGTTTTCCTGGGTGGCATAAGTGCCGCCGAAGCCTTCACTGGTTGGACCATAAGGGACATAATCCAGCAGGCTTTGACCGGTATGCCTGATTACGGCTACGATATCTGCCCCCTGCAGAGCCGCAGCTTTGGCCTGCAGAGCATCTTCGTACACATTGCCCGTAGCCACGATTACATAAAGAAGAGGCTTGTTAGGCGGAGCTGCTTTCTTTTTAATCTGCTCCCTTTTTTCCCTTGTCGTCCTGATTTTTGAAGCTGCTTCTTCGGCAAGAGTTTCAGCGATTTCACGCCATTTTTCAGATGGGATATCGGGTACAGAAGACACTTCTAATTTTCCTTCAACCAGGGCTTCAGCAATATCCTGTGGTGACTCTTCCCGTGAAGCTACTGCCTTTGCCAACCAGGGCACCAGTCCTTGATCAAGCATATCTGCTTCGAGAAGTTTATCGACCATTACATTGGCCAGGGGGATGCCCCCTTTATCAACACCGTCAATGCCAAGAAGCCTTGCCGCAGCACGCTCAATGGTTGTCGTTGTATAATCGCCGATCCAGGAATGCAGATTCTCAGCAATTTTTCCGGCAGTATCTCTGGCAAAATCTACTTTCACCTGATCAAGATTTAATTTGTTTTGCACCAGGTTCTCAATCCTCTCGTTAATTAATTAATCAGCCTCGTAGATTAGATCAAAAACAGGACATGGGCTCAAGGCCTCGGTCATTTGATCTAAAAACATCTTCGGGTCATAATCTCGCCCGTCCGGATCAGTGGGGTTTAAAGTAACCGCCACCAGGTTAAGCTTATTTAATACCATTAGTTTGCCCCCCTGGTTTATGTAACGGTTGTAAATATCCTGGGTTAAAAATATTCTTGTTGCATCTTCAACGATTACTGCCGGTGGGACAAGGCCTAACGCCATTACATCATTAATAATACTGTCGACAAGGGCCCCTCCAAAAACCAGGGCTGCCGATTCCTCACGGCACCTGTCAACGGCAAGCTTACCGGCAAGAAGCGGAATAGCTGCATCCACCGGATCAACCAGGTATTTATTTACTGCACGGTTTAAAACAGCTGCGCTACCCCTGGATAGACCTTCATGGGCTGATTTTAAGAGCAGCTCTTCACCAACAGGTGGAGTTTCCATAAGATTACGGCGATAAACCGTTTTCCTGATTACATCGTCCATTGTTGGGCCAAGAGATGCTCCGGTCGCCAGAGCAGTCCCTTCAGTAACCTGTGGTGAGGCGGAAGCAATCCTGTTGATTGCCCCATCAACAAGTCCATATTCCGCTCCCAGGGCAAACATTTTATTTAATAGTAACCTTAGACCACTGACACTACCCGGGCCTGCCAGTTCGATTAAACCGCTTTTTTTTACAAAAGCCAGACAGACTGGTCCGAGGGGAGTTGACAAGCTGCTTTCTTCGATCATTTCCAGTTCTGCTTCGGCAGCATCAAAACAAGCCCTGGCAGTCGCTGCATAGGCACCCTGCGGAGCATAAATCCGCGGTTTATCTTTTAAAGTAAGCCTGTCAAAACGCTCTCCGTCATACCCCGCAGAAACCAGCCCTAAAGTATGTCCTGCTCTTTCAAATTCTGTTACAAGATAATTAAACGTTACAGTCTTACCTACATTTTTTGTCATTCCAACGATGGCGATGGCCCGAAAATCTCTATCCCGCAGCAGCTTAAAAAGGTTAACCATTAAATATAACACCGCCGGTTTAATTACAAAAATGATCCTACTGCGATCGAAAAGTTGCAGCTATACTGAGTGTGAGCTTTGTTCTTGTCGTATTGTTGTGTCTGATATAGCATTAATAGCCGCAGTTTTTCGCTCAGCAGTAGAATCACTATTAGCTTACTAAAATATGATATAAGCCACATTCGCTTTGGAGGCTAGAGTTTTTAAATAAAAACTATACATAATGTATA
>SKZS01000175.1 GCA_007127255.1 Syntrophomonadaceae bacterium
AAATGATAGCATCATCAGGAACAACAATTCTCTTTATTATAAAAAATGACCACCTTGAACAGGCGGCCATTTCGCTGGCGAATAAATTCGATCTTACTGAATCATAAACCTTATGAAGCAACTGGCCATTTAATTGATATCTTGATCCACAGTGTAACTTGACGCAAGTTATTTGCTTGATAGCGCTGTCACAAGTTTAAATAAAGCCTCAGCCAGTTCTACCAGCATGTTGCAATCCACTATCTCCGGTTTGTCCGCCTTAGTATGGGCTACTTTTAAAATTTCCCCCATCTGCTCTGAAGTAAGGGCCAGCGCCGGTATTTCCTTCTGCAAAAAAAGACTATGATCACCCTGGTACCAGGAATCACCTTCAGCTATCTCATCATAATCTGCAAAAACCGCCTTTACCGTTTCCTGTAACCCTGGCGGCAGGTTATACAGGGAAAATGCACTATAGCTATTTTTGAAGCCAGCTCCATCAATATTGACACCCAGAATAATCTCTGGCAGATGATCATTCATGGTTTTTAAATAAAGTTGTTCACCAGGATTGGAATAATAATCTTCTCCATTTATAGCAGTAATTTCAACCTGCAGTGGTCCCTTATAACCGGCAAGCAATTCACCGAGAAACAGGAGGGTAACAATGCCTGAAGCATTATCAATAGCGCCCGGGGTGCCCTGTTTGCTATCTATGTGGGCTAAGAAAACTACCCTGGGACTTTTATAGTCCCCTTTGCGAGCCACAACATTGCACCCTTCTGAGGGTATCCTTTCTGCCCTTACTTCCATGGCAACTTTTTGACCATCATAAAGAGAAAGCTTTTCCCCTTCAATATCCTTCATATAAACTGTCGGCAGATTAAAATCTCCATCTTCAATTAATGGAAATGGATATACTCCTCCGGCCACCTCAAGACTCATTCCAGTTGCCGTAATAATCCCAATAAAGCCTTTAGTTTCAAGAAGGCTGATGATTTCCTGATGCTCTTCAGGATTGTAAAAGGGGAAATTTTTTGGCATTAACTGTTCCCTGGCCAGTTCACCTTTTAATAGGGCTATTTTTCCTGCTGCATCCACCTGCTTTAACTGCTCCAGGTTTGATATCGTGCACAGCTCTCCCTCAAGTTTCCCGCCCATGGAATAAGGGCTGGTTAATACTTCGAATGATTGCTCCTTTACACTCATCCTGGAACCATGATCATGCCAGTCAAAACAGGGAAAACCGGGCATCTCCACTTCGAAGCCAAATGATTCAAGTTTTTCTGCAAAAAAACGAGTGGCTTTTTTGTTCCCTTCCGAGCCCACACAGCGCTCGCTAATTTCATTGCAGAGCTTTTTAATGTACTTATTGCTTTTTTCAAGCATCAAATCTTTACTATATGACATAGTTTGTTTACCTCATTTCCAGACATAATAATTATGTCTGCCCCTTATGTTATTAATTTTCAAAATATCCTGTTTGTTATCTTACTGCACAAAAGAATTACCTCCTATGCTTATGTAATAACTGTTATTCACTTAGGTAAAGCTACTCTACTGCTCCACACCCGTAACGGCAGCAAGAGAAACGCCAATCGAGGTGTCCTCGGGTACTTTAATAATCATAAAATGACGCTCCGAAGATCTTTCGGTAACTCCGGGATAATGGTATTCCATCTTTACAAACCAGTGCCCCGCCTCTTTCACTTTTTCAACCAGTTCGATTTCACCGTTTACTACAGACTGATTGCCTGCCGAAGCGACATAATAAGTGTAACCTTCATGTGATTTGCTAAAAACTCTCGCTCCCCGGTCCAAAGCAAGTTCATGGCTTAGCCAGTGAAACAGCTCATCAGGAACAGCTTCGACTATTTCCGGTTTTTCTGTTTCATTTTCCCCGGGCAAAGTATCCGCAGAAGAGCAGCCAAAAACAGGTAACGCAGCGGCAAAATAAATGATAGTAAAAGTCTTTACATTCATTTTAAACAACTGAGAAAAACTCCTCTCAAAACTGGTATTATGCATCAATTTAAAAACACATTAAATGATAAGTTTACAACCTGGAAACTTTCAGTTGACAAGTCATATTTCATCACCTTTTATAAAGCACATGATCATCGATAATATCATAATCATCTTTAACCATAAAACACAGTTTTTATTATATGCGAGCCTTACAAATAAGGGAAATTCACAAAACTGTCCCCCGTTACTTTGTTTTTTATCTTTTTCATAATTAATGCTGCAATCAGCTATAAAATGTTCAATTAAGTCTGGAAATATGCGGTGGTAATAAAGAAGCAGCTTCATCCTGGCTTATTTTTGTTTTCTTATAGCCAAGAGTAACAATATATGTAACCAGGAAAACTAAAACCCCACTGGCAAACGGAAAAAGGATATTAAAATCAAAAATAGTGCCGGCCCAGAGTGGTCCTGCTATCCTGCCAAGGCTCATGTAAGATTCTGCAATACCCATTGCCTGACCCTGGCTGCCTTCAGCATGTCTTGATATAAAAGCCAGGGCAGAAGGTTTTAAGAGCGAATTTAATAAAATGAAGAAGCTCATGGAAAGCATCAGGGTTACATATGTAGCCGACAGTAAAATAAGGGCAAAACCAATAGAGCAGCCGATAAAAGCAAGGGTTATTACTCTTTCTTCTCCCAGCTTCTTAGTTAAGGGTCCAACAGCAAGGCCCTGGGCCAGGGCGTACATGAGAGCCATAATCATTAAGAATGTGCCCACCTGTTCTGGCCCATAATTAAACCTGGCTATAGCATATAATCCAAATACGCTTGAAAATATTGTCTGACCGAATATGGCAATAAATACAGCAACCAGGCCAAAACCTATCGGGGTAAAAAGCATCTGCCACATTCCCTTAAACTGCATAAACTTGATCTCTGGTTTAGCTACCCTTTTATCACTGGATAATGACTCTGGCAATCCAACAAGAATTATCAGGAAGGTTAACAGGCAAAAAGCGGAAGCTACAAAAAACGGGGTGTTAAGAGACATTGAAGCTAACAGACCACCTATTCCCGGACCCAGGACTACACCAATACCGATAGCACCGCCAATCTTCCCCATTGCTCCACCCCTGTCTTCTTTCGAAGTGATGTCAGCGGCATAAGCCTGGGCTGAAGGAAGGGCTGCCGAGGACATCACCCCTGAGACCAGCTGGGCAGCATATAACATCCAGAGCTGAGTTGATACGGCAAAAAGCGCCATTGCTGTGCTAAGCCCTACCATACCCAAAAGCAAAAGTGGTTTACGGCCAACTTTGTCCGATAAACTCCCCCAGACCGGGGCAAAAATTAACTGCATGACCCCGTAGCAGGCAATTAACAGCCCGAAATGAATCCCTCTGCCGCCCATATTCTCTAGATAGAATGGCAGCACCGGCATGGCAATCCCGTAACCCATCATTACCACTATCAAGCTGATGATTAAAATTACCATATTTTTATTCTTCATTTTCAGCACCCCTAAAAGTGAATTTCCTTTATTATCTGCCCGCACCCTATTCTCCAGGAAAGGGTGCGGGCATCAGTTTTTTAACTAACTATTTATGGCTCAAACACCCTTAAATTTCAGTCCAGCAGTTCTACCTGACCGGTCTCACCGTTAACCCGTACTTTTTGGCCATCTCTGATAAGGCTGGTTGCTTCTCCTACACCGACAACGGCTGGCACTCCATATTCCCTGGCTACAACCGCTCCGTGCGATATGGGTCCTCCGGTTTCCATAACTATCGCTCCCAGATTGAGGAATAGCGGGGTCCAGGCCGGGTTTGTTCCCCTGGTTATCAATACATCGCCTTTTTCAATTTTTTTACTCTCATCCGGCGAGGAGAGCACCCTGGCTATTCCTTCATAGACTCCTGCAGATACCGTGGTGCCCGAAAGGGCGCCATCTACTTCTTCTGCAATCGCATAAATGCTCTCTCCTGTACTGCTCAGCAGGCGCGGCGCATTCAAATTCATATTCAAGTTGTAAGCTTCTTTATTAGCGCTAACTTTATCCTGCAGTTTTTCATTTCCATAAAGATCCCTGTATTCGAGGAAGAAAACATCCATCGGATCATCAATCATACCCATGGCTTTCAATTCTTCTCCAACATCAATTAACAATCTGCGCGCCATATGGTAAATCCTGGTCATGCAGAACTTCGATTCTTCCCTTAAGCCAAAGATTTCCCGGTAGTTCCTAAGCAGCTTTTCCACTTTAACTGCCAGCCTTTTCTTGCCGGCATTTTCAAGATTCTTGCTAATCCTTCTTATGGCTTTTTCCGCTAATTCGGCACCCTGGTAAAAATTCTCCAGTCCCTGCTCAAAGCTATTGTTGTCAATATAGGATTTGATCAGGTTAAGCACGTACTCGGGTTCTTCATCCCATCTGGGAATTCCGATGTCAACCTCTACATTAGATCGGTGACCATACTTTTCAAAGAACCTGCGTACTTCCTCCTGTTCCATTGTTGGTTCTTCACCCCGCGCAGCCAGGCTTTTCGCTGCTTTCATCATATGCATACCCATTTCGGTGGTCGAGTTATATGGAAGTGACTTTTCAACCAACCTGAAATCATCAACGCTATCAAGATAGGGTGCAGCCATCTTCTCCGCTTTCACTACATTTTCAAATGATGGAGCGATCAGGGAAAGCGAAACCCAGCTTGAACTAACAAAGTTAGTTACTTGCGCTTCGATATAATCAAGTTTTTCATGGACTGTATCAAGCTTTTCAGCCCCTTCGTAAGCTTCCCGAGCAAGCCTGTCCCACTCCCTGATTGCTTTTTCTCTCGCCTTAAGAGGGGACCTGGATCCATGGGCCATGGCTTTAACCATTGGACCGAACAGCTTGATAAAGGCAGGTATGTTTTTTAATATAAATGGCACAATAGGACTTTTTTTGGCAGTAATCTCTTCCCTGTTTTTAGCAAGCCACTGCAGGAGAGCCTTTGCGCTTAGAGGATCCTGGTCGGAAAAATAGTCATTGATGATCATTTTTTCCCACCACTTTTCTTTCCTGAGCAGCTCTGTATAGTCCATGAAGACCCGTCCGCCAACTGTCTGACACCACCATATATCCTTTTCTTCATTTACTTCCTTTTTGAATGCCTTCGCAGGAGCTACAATACTCTTTATAAAGAAATGAGCGCCCAGCGTGGTTAAAGGCTCCTGCATACCCTGGGATAACAGGCTCATGTTAGTATGAATTCTTAGGTCACCTTTTCCATCAACCTTTTCAGGAAGAGGGTAGAGAGAAGTGATCGGGCGAGTCTGGACCAGGAAGAACTTACCGTCACGGTAGGCCCACTCTATATCCTGGGGAGAACCAAAGTATTCTTCAACCTTGTTTCCGAGGTCAAGTAAGCTACCGACTTCTTTTCTGTTCAGGGTAATCTCTTTCCTTTTATCTTCCGGCACTGCCACAAACTCAATCCCCTTATTTTTCCTGACTGTCATTACTTCCTTTTTGTTAACAGTTTCCTCCAAAACTGTTCCTTCATTTTTATCAAGGATCCACTGGTCCGGGGTAACCTCCCCGCCGACGATTGCTTCGCCAAGGCCCCATGATGAATTTAAGAGCATCTGGTCGCGCCTGCCATTTACCGGGTTAGCCGTGAAAAGAATACCCGACTTTTCAGCATTGATCATCTCCTGGACGACAACACCATGAGC
>SKZS01000072.1 GCA_007127255.1 Syntrophomonadaceae bacterium
AAGTGCAGGGAAGAAAAGCTGCACATGCATTTATTATTTAGCTTCTCGTGGTATCAATGAAAAGGGAACACTGAAGAACAGTCCCTCTGAGTTTTCCGTTCTGCAGAATTGGCTCAAACTCTTTTTATAATATGAGAAAGAGGGTGGGGCACACGGGAGCAGGAACCTTTCAAGCGGGCGGTCAGATAACCGGCAGAAGCCGTAAAGTTATTTAAGGGGATCAGCTTAAGGGGGTTTACCCTCATAAGGTGCAGCATGGCTTCTGCGGTAGCGCACAGATTATTGCATTCACCGCTTAAGTAAACATTCTTTTTCCCCAGTCTTGCTTTCAGCTGCTCCGCAACTTCTTCGATAGCGCAATGACCGGCAATAAGTGCTTTACCCTCTATACTTTCTATATCTCCCCGGTTGTGCCCTTTTCCGGCAACCAGCGTCCATCCGCCTTTGCCCTGGTAATCCAGGCTGAGGGTTTGCAGCAGGCATAAAGGGTTGTTGCGGCACCCTTCCGGGCAATAACGTTCCTGACCGGTAACCAGCTTGACGTCTGCGGGAAACTCCGGGAAAAGATCCCAGGGATAATGTTTTTCCTGCGGCTGATCAGAGTTATTGTACAAATCATTAAAATCAGTTACATCACCGGAGAGAATAATATCACCGGCGCTTTTAACTCCACCGGAAAAACCCCTTTCCACGGCTAGTTTCAGATGGGGCACATCTGCTATCGTTAAACCGAAAATACCGGCTCCGGCAATATCGGCGGCCACAACATTGGCACTTCCCAGGAGGGTCAGAAACGGCTTGACCTGCTGGTCGGCCAGGGCGGTGGCAAAATAATGCCCGTGAATGGTTCCCTCAATGCCTTCGATTAGAGTAATATCGGGTTTTATATAGCCCAGAATATCCGTTAGCTTATGATGCAGATTAAAATTATGGTCAAATCCGCGGCTCTTTTGCATGGGAAAGCCCCACTGGTTTTTAATCCCCAGGGTAACCACTCCCATGGAATGGGTTTTTAGCTTAGGGACATTAATATATAAATGCTTGTCTCTTTCATTGATAAGCTTCATTACCGTTGCCGGCATGGCAAACTCTGACAAATCATACACGGGATTACCTGCTTTATCCGGCACGGTTTTGCCCTTAAAAGATAACGATGTGCTGTTTTCTTCGTCAAGATAAATAGGCATGCAGCCCGTTTCCCGGCAGATTTTTGTATAGCCTACGGCCCTAAAAACCAGCCTGGTAAAATTGGCCTGGGTTGAGTTTTCAAACAGAAAAATTTTTCTTGCGCCCCGGTTTTTCCAGTAATCAATTACTGCCCTGATTACTTCCGCCCTGGTATAGCTGTATGGTTTGGAATCTACGGCATTAGGCTTTATATAAACATCGCCGCTTTCTTTCAGCAGTGAACTGCCGCCCAGACTGTCGAATATCTCTTTTACCGTAACGTTTATTTCTCTTACCAATTCCTCATTCAGTGCCTTGTATACGGTAAATGAGTCCTGGCCGTGGGGAGTATTCAGCTTTTTTATAATAACAGCGGCGCTCAATAACAAAATCCCTCTCTGGCAGAATGCGAAGCTGCCTCTTAATGATAAGAGTATACATTACCCCCTAAAGCGGATCAATTATTCGAAAACCGGATCGGGTAAAAGGACACAGACACAGAGAGACGGTTGTTTGCCTCGTTGCACACAGTCTGCCGTCTTCCTGACATTATTTATAGCAATAGCCGGTGATATTAAGCACAAGAAAAGGGAAAAACTCTTGCAAGAAGAATTATATAAGTGGTTTAAGCATTAATGGTGAAACCGTGGAGAAGAAGGGCAAGTTTAAGGGAATTTCACAGGATCTTTATTCCCATACATGTTTAGCTGCTGGTTTTAAGCTGGCTAAACTGCCTGGTCAAAGTGCCTTAGTACTCGTAAAACCTTTAAGGTATTTTAGATACCATACAAAGCAATAGGGAGGGATTATTACAGTGCGTAAATTGCTATTACTTCTGATAGGTCTGGTGGTTTCACTGTTGCTTTATCTCTTGCTATGGCCTGTGCCGATAGAGCCTGTTGCCTGGATACCGCCGGAACAGCCGGGTTTAACGGGGCCTTATGCCGAAAATAATTATTTATCTGATGCGCAGCTATATCCACTTAATGGAGGGTATGGCCCGGAAGATACGGCCCTTGGTCCTGATGGTCTGATTTATACCGGTTTAGCTGACGGGTCAATAGTGCGTTTTTCACCCGGTAACAGCGGTGCACTAGAAACCATTGTCAATACCGGTGGTCGTCCCCTGGGAATGAAGTTTAATTTTGATCGTCTCTACATTGCCGATTGTGTGATGGGTCTGCTCTATATTGATAATGCCACTGCTGCATCCGGGCACCGGGTTGAGCTGGCTGTCGATGAGTTCGAAGGCAAAAAAATGATCTTTGTTGATGATCTTGCTGTGGCTTCCGACGGAACAGTCTGGTTTACGGATGCTTCTACTCGTTTTGATCTGGAAAATAACATTACTGACTATTTCGAATCTAAACCGTCAGGCCGACTGTTTGCCTGGGATCCTGAAAGCGGCCAAACCAGCCTGCATGTTGACGAACTTGGGTTCGCAAACGGGGTGGCCTTAGGCCCGGATGAAGCTTACCTGCTGGTCAATGAAACCATGCGTTACCGTATTACACGCTACTGGCTTACCGGAGCGAAGAAGGGCCAGACTGATATCTTTGTCGATAACCTGCCTGGTTTTCCGGATAATCTAAGCAACAACGGCGAAGGGCTATTTTGGGTAGCTTTAATTTATCCACGCGACCTGCTGGTGGACAGCATACTGCCCCGGCCTTTTCTGCGCAAGGTAATCATGCGCTTGCCCGAAGCCTTGCGAGTGAGTGAACCCGATCCCTTGGGTTTGGTTATTGCCCTCGATTACGAAGGCAATGTGATTCATAACCTGCAGGATCATACAGGACACTGCCATACGATCACCAGTGTAAATGAAGAGGATGGTTATCTCTGGCTGGGCAGTCTCACCGAGCCGCATGTAGCCCGTATTCGTGTTCCCGATTAGAAAGATTAAAACTACCAATGCGTCATTTGGTCCTTCTCCCGGATCGATGAACGAACCAATACTCCTGGTTAAGAACACAAGGGGACGGTTCTTTTGTGTCGCATCAGTAGCCTCATTTTACTTCATTAATGCTGGGTAATTCTATGCCAAGAAGTGCCAGGAAGGAAAGCTGTACATGCATTTATCATTTAGCTTCTCGTGGTATCAATGAAAAGGGAACACAGAAGAACCTCCCCTTGCGCGCCCTAAACAGTTACTTTCCCTACAGGCTTTGGGCTGTCCCTTAAAATAACAATTAATCCGCCTGTAATAATTAAAGCTCCGCCAAGTATTGACCCCGGAGTTATTCCTTCATATAAAAACAGGGCCGCCATTACCGTTGCACCCAGGGGTTCAGCATAGGTTAATATTCCAGCGTGCTGCGCTTGAACCTTTTTCAAGCCCAGGTGAAAAAGGGTAGTCCCCATAGCTTGCTGAAGCAATCCTAAAAACATTAGCAGTAAAAAGCTATTCCAGGTCAACACTTGAGAGGAAAACAAAACAAAAGGCAGCAGCGCCAGGGCTATATAACCAGATGATAGGGTGTTAGATTTTGGGCCAAGCATTGCCAGTGGCACTCTTTTTAAAAATAAAGCTAAAAATCCGTATGTCATACCGCCTAACAGGGCAATAAAATCTCCCAGCAAGCTCAAACCGACATTAAATAACCCGCCGTAACCCATTATAGTTGCCGTGCCAAGCAGGCAAATAATTAGCGCAAGAATCGTTCTAAACTCCAGCTTTTCCTTTAACATCGAAGGAGCAAAGAAAACTGTGAAAACCGGAGCTGTATAAATTAAAAATGCTGCATTGGCGACACTGGTAAAATTTATTGCGTATGTATAGGCTAAAAAAGAAAGACAGTTTATTGCAGCAGGAACCAGCATTAATTTCCAGTGAGTTAAAGACGGCCTCATCGATGCCAGGCCATCTCTGATTGCAATAAAGGCTAACAAGCCGAGCAGGCCGAATAAAAAGCGGTAAAAAAGGATATACTCCGGAGAATAATCCAGCGCCCGCACAAAAAGCCCATAACTACCCCAGATCACCGCTGCCATAAAGATTTGCAGGTAACCTATTTTTTCCTTAAATGCTATCAAATAGCCTGCCATGCTAAGCGCTAAAGTTCTGCCTCCCAGTGTTTTTTGCAATAAATATTATGTAATTTCAGATCATTTGCTTAAAGTATATTTCAATTTAAATCAACAAGCAACGCTTGCAGCAAAATCGAACTCCTCTGAAAACAGAACGGGACTGATGTGTGCCATGAGGCACACTGACCCCACATTGCGCAGGTTTGTTTGGCTCTATGCAAGCAACTGCAGTTCAGGAAAATATCGCTTATAAAATCCCCGGTCCCGGGTTAATAAAAAGCCGGCATGAAACAAGGCATGTCCGCCAATTAAAAAATCAGGGAGGATATGCTGCCTGCTGACAATAGCATTGCTGCATTTCGTGCATTCCAGGGGTTGCAGCTTTCCGCAGGCTTTGCACTGGAAATCCAGAGTGCGGTTTTCAGTGTAATCTTTCCAGGCGCGAGTTGCTGTCCACAAGGCATCCGGCCCGGAGCTTACCAGGAAAATACTGGTATCTGATAGAAATTGCAGCAGCATGTCCTGTTCATGGAACTGTGAGGCCAGCTCTCCGTATACTATTTCAGATATTACCAGGCGGTGTTTTTTGCTGTACAGGTTTAATTGGGACAGGGATTGCTTAACATGCCTGGGATCCGGAAGAAGAATATCAAAGAGGATGTTGGTATCTACGGCAACGGTCATTCGTCACGTAGCTCCTCGATGACTTTGTCGCTGTCGCTTTCTTGATCCAACCAGCCGACATATTTTTTAAATCGCTGCTGATCAAGTTCTTTCTCTAGAACATAGCCTTCGCTTGTTTCTCTTATAATAATATTATCACCAGTTTTTAAACCGAGCTTATCCCGCAAGGGTTTGGGCAGGGTTAGCTGGCCTTTTGATGTGATTTTAGCTTTCATAGTTTAGCCTTACCTCCAGTTAAGAAATATTTTCCTTACCATATTGTAAGGCTGTTATAAGCCCATGTCAAGGCTACTAGTA
The DNA here is from genome assembly GCA_007127255.1 of Syntrophomonadaceae bacterium. Classification (GTDB taxonomy): domain Bacteria; phylum Bacillota; class Dethiobacteria; order DTU022; family DTU022; genus T3SED10-7. Next base: position 5,179 of record SKZS01000072.1, read on the forward strand.
TAACTGTCAACTGGACAGCGCCAGAACACGCCTTAAATTGGCCCTGGCTGCTGCCAGGGCTTGCTAATTGGTTTTAGATAATGTATAATACTGATGTATACAGCACAATGAGCAAGGAGAGGTTCAAAATGGAAAGAACCCAAATATACCTTACCAGGGAGCAGAAAAAGGCGCTTAAAACTATCGCTGCACAGAAACACGCACCGCTTGCCGAAGTCGTCAGGGAAGCGGTGGAACTATATATTTCTGAACAAAAACCTTCTGCCGCCGAGAGGATAGGTAAGGCCAGGGCACTTTGGAAAGATAGGAAAGATCTTGATGCCGTTGCCTATGAAAAAGAACTTCGAAAAGAACTTAACAAACGGCTGGAAGGTTTTGAGCAATG
>SKZS01000029.1 GCA_007127255.1 Syntrophomonadaceae bacterium
AGGAATATATTGATAGCAGACGGTTATTATGAATGTATTACTTATTCATTTATAAATCCGCAAAATTTGCTTCAGTTGAGGCTGCCTGATGATGATCACAGGAGGTTGGCTGTTCCTGTTCAGAATCCTTTTTCTGAAGAACAGGCTGTGATGCGCACAACCCAGTTGCCAGGGCTTTTGAAGGTGGTGCAGCATAATTTTAGCCACAGGGAGCTAAACCAGATGCTTTTTGAAATTGGTTCAGTTTACGAGCCCGAATATCTGCCCCTTGAAAAACTGCCCCGGGAGAAAACGAAGCTAACAATGGCTGTAACCGGTTTGATTCCTGAACCAAACTGGATTGTTCCTGCCCGGGAAAGTGATTTTTTTACCCTGAAAGGGATTTTGGAAACCCTTTTTGAGAGGCTTCAGATTCTTAATATCAAATTCGTTGCGGAAGCAATGCCATTTTCGCATCCAACCCGTTGCGCCGTTATAAAAGCGGGTGATCAGGAACTCGGTTTTTTGGGTCAGCTTCATCCTGATGTAGCCGAAGAGTGGGAAATAGAGCAGAAGGTTACTGTTTGTGAACTGGATTTTGATCTGCTTAGTAAAATGTCCGATCTTGTGCCAAGGGTTGTTCCTTTGCCCCGTTATCCTGCAGCTAAAAGAGATCTTGCCGTAGTCGTATCTCGTGACATATCGGCCCTGCAGTTGGAAAATGCGATCAGAGGGGCAGGAGAAGGACTGGTCAGGCAGGTTAAGCTGTTTGATCTTTATGAGGGCAAACAGATCCCTGAGGATAAGCGCAGCCTGGCTTACTCAATAACCTTCAGGCGCGATCAGGGTACTCTTACCGATGCGGAAGTTAATAAAGCACAGAAGAACATTGAAAAAGCACTTTTTGATCTTGGTGCTGTTTTACGAAGTTAAGCAAGCAGGAGATTGTCCCTGTAACCTCGAAATAAGCTAGCCAACAGCTTCCCAATATTCAGGAAGGCAGGCAGATAGATGGAGGATAAGGTAAAAAGCCGGGTTACAGTCTACATAATGGGAGAAGAATATATTCTCAGAGGCAGTTCTACTCCAGAACGGATGCAGAGTGTCGGCCGTTATGTCGATCGGCTGATGAAATCATTAGCTGAGAATAATCTTCAAATGAGCAGACAAAAAATAGCAGTTCTGGCTGCTCTTAACCTGGCTGATGAATTGCTAAAACTTAAAGAGGAAAGTTTGCAATCATCAGGAGAAGTGGAAAAACGGGGTGATAACAATGACCTGGTTTGATATATTTTTAACTGCTGTTTTCTTTTTGCACTTGATTAGTGGGTTATTCCGTGGTTTTATCAAGCAGTTATTTGATATTTTCGGCTTTGTGCTGATCATAATTGTATCGCTTTGGGGCAGCAGGGCTTTTAGCTATATTCTTGCTGACTATATTAACCCCGAAGATATTGTCCCGCATCATGAAATTATAGAAAGCCTGGGGATTGATATTGCATTTGAGGCTGCACCCCAGCTGATAGCGGGTGTACTTACTTTCCTGGTCTTGTTTCTATTTTTAAGCTTGATATTCCGCCTCTTTTCGGGTGGTTTCAGGTGGGTTAACCGGATTCCGGTTATAGGTTTTTTTAACAGGGTCGGCGGTGGCGTGCTCGGTGCCCTGGTCGGGGCGGTTTTTGTTTACATTATTATTGCCGGTGTATCGTTGATTCCCCTGCAGTTTTTCATGGATGCTGTTGATAATTCGGAAGTAGTATTTTTTGCCGATCATTATGTAACACCGATTGCCATAGAGTTAAGAGACCTGATATTCGACTATTATATTAACTTAAACGGCTAAGCAATTGCTCTGTTAATAACTGAGATATAAGAGGCTGAAAACAGTCATTTTATATAAAGAGATTTGTTCTTGCTTTTAACTTTCCCACATATTTTCTTCAACCTCTAATCTCTATTTTGTTTAGGCCGGTATGCTCCTGGTTCAAAGATGCCGGTTTTTATAAACGCCTGTAACTGATGGCTTCTGTGAGACAGGGAAGGGATTAATTGCATTGTTTCCGCAGAATATATTTTTAAATTATCGAACTGAAGAAATAGCACAGATGCTCCTGGGTCATTATCTTTGCCGTGAAACAGATCAAGGTCTCGTTTCAGGTATAATAGTTGAAACTGAAGCTTACCTTAGTAAAAACGATGAGGCCTGTCACGCCTCTCGTGGGAAAACTAAACGTAATGCTGCCATGTTTGGTCCGGCCGGAAGAGCTTACATATATTTTATATATGGCAGCTGTCACTGTTTTAATGTTGTGACCGGTCCTGAAGGCAAAGGCGAGGCGGTTTTAATCAGGGCAGTTGAGCCGGTGAAGGGCCTGGCGATAATGCGGGAGTTGCGAAAAAGAGCCGTCAGAGCCGAAGAGCTGGTCAACGGACCGGGAAAGCTATGCCAGGCTTTCTCTATCGATCGTTCGCTTGATGGACATAACTTAAGTGAAAAACCGTTATACCTGAAGGAAAACAGGGCAATTTGTGATCAGATGAAGGTCATTGCCACACCGCGGATTGGGATTAGCAAAGCAGAAGATAAGCAGCTGCGCTTTATTGTCCGGGGCAGCAAATATTTGTCGAGGAGAGAGTCAGTTTGAGTGATGTGATAACAGCACGGGAAATTAAAGTGCTTGAATATGATCAAATCCGCCATAACCTGGCTGAAATGACTGTAAGCCCCATGGGCCGAAAAGAAGCAGAAGAATTATTTCCTTCAGCAGTTTTTAATACTGTTGAACAACGCTTAAAAGAAACCGGTGAAGGACGCCTGCTCTGTTCTAAAGATGCATTTTCCCCTTCGGCCCTGGATGATATTAAGCCCCAGCTAACGAGGGCGGCGAAGGGGTCCTCTCTTTCAACAGATGAACTGGCCCTGGTGATGATCTTCATAAAGGCTGTTCGACGCTGGGTTTTATTTTTTAAAGACAGTGACCAGCGTGAAATGTACCCAATTTTAAACGCAATGGTTTCACAGATTAGCGAATGTCGTGAACTAAATGCGGCGCTGGAAAAGGCGATTGATACTGAAGGCAACGTTCTTGACACAGCTTCAACTGCCCTTAATACCTTACGTCGCAAAAAACTATCATTACAAAATAAAATCAGGGATAAGCTGGATGAATATCTGCGCAGTTCAAAATACAGGCGCTATATTCAGGAAGCGCTGGTTACTATTCGCAGCGGTCGTTACGTTTTGCCGGTCAGGCAGGAGTACAGGCAAAATATACAGGGAGTGGTTCATGATCAATCATCAAGCGGAGCAACACTTTTTATTGAACCTTTGCCTGTTGTCCAAATGCAAAACGAGCTAACTTCCCTGCAGCGTCAGGAAGAACAGGAAATCGAGCGAATACTCTATCAACTGAGCGGGCAGGTGGCAGCGGAGAGTGAAGCTTTAACCCAGAACAGGTCAATTTACGGTGAGCTTGATTTTATTGTCGCCCGCGGGCGTTTGGGCCTGGCCATGAAGGGTCAGGAACCCAGGCTTTCAACAGCCAGTGATACCGGTTTGTATTTTGAGGATGCTGTTCATCCCCTGCTGATTGGGGAGAAGGTTCCGCTTACAATTGATTTGAGTGAGCAGGTAAAAACCCTGGTTATTACCGGACCCAATACCGGCGGTAAAACTGTTGCCCTGAAAACAATAGGGCTCTTGACGGTGATGGCGCAAAGCGGATTACATATTCCAGCCGGTAAAAATACAAGGATCTCTGTATTTGAAAAAGTTAGAGCGGATATCGGAGATGAACAGAGCATAGCCCAGTCGCTCAGTACTTTTTCAGGACATATGAGAAATATTATCGAAATGCTTGAAGATGCAGGTTCGCAGTCACTGGTTTTGTTTGACGAGTTAGGGGCGGGGACAGATCCATCCGAGGGTTCCGCCCTGGCCATGGCTATTCTGGGCGAACTGACCACGAAAGGTGCGCTGACTGTGGCGACCACTCATATCAATGAATTGAAACTATTTGCCCAGGTCCAGGATAAAATGCAAAATGCTGCGATGGAATTTGACCCCGACACGCTGACGCCCACCTACCGGCTTTTACAGGGTGTTCCGGGACAAAGCAATGCTTTTTATATTGCCGGGCAATTAGGTTTGCCCGAAAATGTACTGGAAAAGGCGAAAAGCTTTGTTCACCGCTCCCATGACCAGGTTGAATCGGTTATCGCCAGCCTGGTAGAAGATCAACAGCGCTTTCACCGCGATAGCCGTAAGGCTGAAGTTGACAGAAGCCGGGCAGAAGTATTGATGGAAGAGCTGGAAAAGGAGCGCGAACTGTTGCGCGCCAGGCGTGAGGATATTTTGAGTGAGGCTCGCGAAGAAGCCAGGCAGTTAATAAAGAGGACAAAAAACACTACTGATCAAATTATTAAAGAACTGCGTGCGCTTAAGAGTGAAGGCAGTAAAAAATCTCTGGCCGGCGCAGAGCAGGCCCGCCAGGAATTGAATTTGCTGCGAAGGGATATTGAGCCTGGTGAGCAGACAGAGGAAGAAGAGCGCTGCAATCTGACCGAAGAAGATCTCTTCGCAGGACAAAAAATATATATTTCCAGCTTAAAGCAAAAAGGGGAAATAATTTCTTTTTCATCCAACGAAGCCCTGGTTCAGGTAGGTTCGATGAAGGTCCATCTCCCCCTGCATGAATTGCGCCTGGAAGGGAATAAAGAAGCAGTTGAAAAGAAGACGTCCGAAACTGCCGGCAAGGGCAGTTACAGTGTAAGTAAAGACCTGGCCGTAAGCAATTCGATCGATCTGCGCGGGCTCAACCTTGATGAAGCTCGTCCCCTGGTCGATAAGCTGCTTGATAATGCACTATGGGCCGGGCTTAACCGGGTAGACATAATTCACGGCAAGGGAACAGGGAAACTAAAACAAGGTTTGCGCGATTATTTTAAAGAGCACCCCCTGGTCGGCGATTTTCGCGGAGGCAGTTCTTCCGAAGGTGGCGAAGGCGTAACGGTAATTGAGCTCAAATCTTAAAACATCCGGCTAAAAGGTGATACAAAGTGAACATAGAATTGCTGCAAAAAAAAGTTATTGCTCTGCTCGAACCCGGGTTTTTTAAAACTACAGCGCAAATTGTTGAAGAGTTTCGCACTGAACATCCTGCGCTGTGGAAAGAACTGGAAAAAGAAGGGGAGATGCTTTACGGCAGCAGCTGCAGTTCTGTTCAGCAGCCTGCTACTCGCATCTCCCAGCTGCTTCAATATATACCGGCAGAACAAGTTATCTGCCTGCGGCGAAATGATGTTTATCGCTGGAGCAAAAAACAATAAACCGGCGTAAAGTTATCTGCTATCGGGATCCAGTCCTCTTGAAATTATCAAAACAACTTCGCGGCTTCCGCTGTAAGTTGTGCCGGGTGCCGGTATTTGTTCAATAACCCTGTTTGTTCTCACGGTATCATCGAATCGCTGCTCGATCCTGATATTTTTTAGCCCTGCCCTGCTTATCTCCATTTCAGCAATGGCCTGGAATTTACCGATTACATTGGGAACAATTATCATTTCAGAGTCGCCGGGCTGCCGGAC
>SKZS01000003.1 GCA_007127255.1 Syntrophomonadaceae bacterium
ATAAAAAACAATGGAGCCCGCCAGGGCTCCATTTATTATGTGCATGATTTATTTTCTGCTGTCTTACTATTCACCTTTTGCTAAACGTCTGCTTTCGATGATCTTATTTACCCTGCTCTTAGGCAGCATCGGTTCCACTTTTTCAGGAACAAGACCATGCGGCATAAACAGGATAACTCCGATGATCACTGCACCCAAAAGGGTAAACTCCAACCACAGTGGATCAATACCTATATTCAACAGGAATCCGAACCACTGGTGGCGGAAAATAACAATCATCGTTCTGAGAATTGTAAGGAGAAATACTCCCAGCAGTACCCCTAAAGTGCTTCCAATACCGCCCAGCATCATAAACGCCCAGGGCCAGAAAGTCCAGGTTAGCTTCTGAAATCCAAATGCAGTACAGGTCCCTGTATAAATAACGTAAAGTCCGCCGGCAATAGCAGCTACCGCTGAACCGATTACAAGGCTTTGCGTCCTTACTTTTACAACATCAATTCCCGCTGCAGCAGCCGAGATGTCGTTATCCCTGATCATCCGCATCGAGCGCCCGAAGGGAGAACGAGCCAGCCGATTCATATATATGAAAACCATGAATGCCGCAACAAAAATAACCAGGACAATAACTGTAAAGCGGTCAACGGCAAATATCCTGAAGGGATCCGGCACATAAATTGGAACACTTCCACCAACCATACCGCTCCAATTATGTCCCACCCACATCAAGAAGTCGCCAAAGGCAAGAAGTGATATGCCCAGGTAAGCTTCCTTTAACCTGATTGCCGGCCGTGAAATAATCCACCCTATTAATGCCCCAGAAATAGCAGCAATAATTAAAGAGAAGAGAAGAAAACCGATCGAAAGAAGCCAGCTGCTTGCCAGAAGCGCATTAATCTCCGGAACAATCCTGAAATTAACAGCGTCTGAAGCATATTCAAGCCCGTAAGGAAGATCCATAAACCAGGCTAAAATCCGACCGGGAATGGCTCCAACTGCAAAGGCGCCGGCGATAACAGCCGCCACTCGACCAAACTGGGGAACACCGGCATAACCAGTTTCCAGGTTCAAGCTCATTGTAATTATCGCAAAAACTGCAAAATCAATAAAAATGGTCAGGATAATTGGAACCCCCCTGCTGGCAAACAGGTAGGTCAGCAACGCCAGAACTATTACTATAACAGGAACTTCTTTTCGGGTTATGAATTCTTTTAAGCTTGACTTAATACCAGTCTCGGTTGTCATGTATTCTCACCTCTCTTTGTCGCAGTAAGCTTACCAATAAGCTTACCTAACGGTATCCCGGCCAATCCTCGTGGAAAGATGATCAGGGTAGCAGCCATCAAAATCAGAGGAATTGCCATCCGGTATCCCTGTACCCAGGGGCCAAACTGCTGGGACAGGGCAAAAACACCGGCATACTCGGTGATTCCGATTAAAAATCCGCCGAGCATTCCTCCGTATAGGCTGCCCAACCCACCAAGAATCGCGCCTGCAAACATTAACGGTATAGTATACATTCCCATAACAGGAGTTCCGGTCATGGCCATGGCCATAAACGAACCCCCCAGCGCGGCCATGCCTCCCCCGATAATCCACGCTACCAAATAAACACTATCAGAATTTATCCCTGATGCTTTGGAGAGAACCGGGTTTTCTATCGTGGCCCGCATCGCTACACCGAACTTAGTCCTGGTCAAAAACAAATGCAGAATAATTAATATTGCAACTGTTACTAAAGGCAAAATAAAAGCAGCCGCCCTTGTGCCAAACAGTTCAAAATCATAAACATTCATCGTAACCCTTCGTGGAAACAAACGGTACGCATGGGTTAAAAAGTCTGCATACATCTGGATAAATGATAACAACAAAAGATCATAACCAAGCGTCGACATCATCAGGGTAATCTCCGCTGCTTTTCGATTTAATAAGTGTCTATTTAACCCAAAGTAGCAGATTAGCCCCAGGAATGAGCCAAATAAAAAAACAAAAGGATAATACTGGTAAGGCGCTCCGCCATATAGTGCAACGCCAGTATAGGATATATAAAACCCAAATGTTGCCATGCTGGCCACGGCAAAGTTGAAAGTACGAGTTGTAATATAGATCATGGTTATGCTTCCTGCAGTCAATGCCAGGCCGCTGGAATAAATCAATCCACTTGCCAACCAGGGCGCCATATGATTTATTCACTCCCTTCCAATGATGGTTTTTCAATGCCTGCTATGTCTTGATCTTCCGGTTTTATGCCCAGGTACATTGAGCACAGCTCCGGTTCGTGTAGCAAGTCATCAGCTTTGCCTTTGAATCTGACTTCACCGCTGACCAGCAGGTATGCAGTATCACCAATTTCTAAAGCTCTCTTAGCCATCTGTTCAACCATAAGAATGGTAATACCCAGTTCGTTTCTTAACCTCGACACTTCCATCATCACTTTTTCTGCAATAATCGGAGCCAGGTCCGTACTCAATTCATCTAGAAGCATCAGTTTGGGGTTTTTCATCAAACCCATCGCAATGGCAAGCATCCTTCTTTCGCCACCGCTTAAAGTCCCTGCTTTGCGATATAGGAATTTCTTAAGAACCGGAAATATATCGGTCATATTTTCGGCCTTAATTTTTGCCTCTTCTCCAGGCATTAAATATCCAGCCATTTTCAGGTTTTCCATAACTGAAAGATCAGCAAAAACGTTACCCATCTGCGGTACGTATGAAATGCCTCTACGGGCAAGATTATGAGTTAATTCTCCCTTTATAGGAAGATCTTCATACATTATCTCTCCGGAAAATACTCTCGCAATCCCCATAATGCTGCAAAGCAAAGTAGTTTTTCCCGCACCGTTTGGTCCCACGATAACAGTAATTCCTTTACCTGGAACATCAATGCTAAGATCATATAGAATTTGAAGCTTATCATAGCCTGCATAGAGATTATTTATTCTGAGCATGCTTCTACCCCCTTGCCAAGATAAACCTCTATTACCTTGGGATCGGTAAGGACCTGCCTTGGAGGACCTTCAGAAATAATATTCCCTACATCCATGGCATAAACATAATCGGCGAAGGGAGCGGCAATATCAATTCTGTGCTCAATCACAAGAAAAGTCAGGCCTTCTTTCTTTAAATTAGCCACGTGTGATAGTATTTCATGAGCAGAAGCAGGATCCACACCGCCAATTGGTTCATCCAGGGCAATCAACTTGGCTCCTGAGGAGAGACCTTTGGCCACTTCGAGCAGCTTCAGCTGAGCGGCACCAAGAGAACTGCTGGGCAGGTGCCAGCTTTTTTCCAAACCAACTTTTGCTAAAATATCCATTGCCTTTTCCATGTTTTCCTCATCCTGACCAACCCATGCTTTGCGAGATGGAGCCTTTAAGGGAGATTCTCCCGGGTTTCTCATCGCACCCAGTACGTTGTCCAGAACAGTCAAACCTATAAAAGGAAGTGGAATTTGAAAGCTCCTCACAAATCCCACTTCATAAATCTTATGGGGTTTCCACCCCGTTATATCTTTTTCGTTAAACAGCACCCGGCCGGATGTAGGTCTTAGTATCCCGGTGCAACAGTTAACCAGGGTTGTTTTGCCGCTGCCGTTTGGACCGATTAACATGGTGAAGGTGTTTTCTTTAACTGTGATGCTTGCATTGTTAACTGCCACCAATCCTTCAAAAGACTTGGTGACATTTTCTGTTACCAGAATATTTTTCACTTTCACACCACCTTAAATGGGGGCCGGAGAACACCCCCGACCCCCTTTTTCAGTACCTGTTTTCGGATCTTAATAGATCTCTTCTTCCCAGATGATGGTTTCAGCCCCACCATCATAGTAACCGGGAGTGGTCCATTCAAGATCTTCGTTCAGCATTATGTAGTCATAGTCTGCAAAAGCCCGGTCACCGAATTCATTAAGAACAATGTGACCGCTGGATCCATATACCGCGGACCATTCATCAATTAAGCTCGGCATAACATCTCTGACAGCAGCGGTATCATATCCTACTTCATTAAAAGCAAGGGCAAATCCCCAGATAATATCGTAGCTGTTGTATGAGTAGGCATCAGTATCCCGTCCGAGTTCTTCACGAATATGTTCTTTAACGTGATCGTGCAGTGACTGATCGGATAACTCAGGCAGCCGGTTCATGGAATTGACAAACTTAACAGCTGCTGCAAACTCGGAACCAGTTGGATGTGACGCGACAGCTTCCGAAAAAGCCGTTCCGTCACTGCCGATCCAGACTATATCCCACAGCTGCTCATAACCGGCTGCTTCAGCCAGGAATGGTGCAGCTTCTTCGAAGGCAATCAGGTTAAAGGCAATGTTTTCAAGCGCAACACCTTGCTCTACCAGGTCTGTAACGTAATCATCAAGCAGCGCAACATCAGTAGTAAAGTCTTCTTTCAAAGGATCGTAGCGAAGTTTATCAGGATAAATTTCCAGTCCCAGTTCTTCAGCTGAACCTTGTGCAGCGCCCTGCAGTCCGTCTCCCCAGGTATCACCGCGCCATCCAAAGATCAGATGTGTCGCACCGGCTTCCTGGGCAACATGGGCAATAGCAGGACCCTGGATTAAATCGTCTGTGCAGAAACGGAACAGCCAGTCGTCGGCAATACCAAGAGCAGGTGAGGTTGAAGATGGAGAGATGAAGAAGATCTCGTTGGCATTGGCAAATGATAAGCATTCACCGGTAGCTCCACTGGCCATCGGGCCGGCAAAAAACTGAACTCCGTCACCATACCAGCTCTGCATTTTACGCAATGCAACCGGACCTTCAGTCTGGGTGTCGTCAATTTCAAGGCGCAGGCGCCAGTCTGCCCCTTCTTCCTCCAGCCATTCGTTAACATCAGCTGCCGCCAACCTGGCAGCATAAGCGTTGTTTTCACCAAAGGTGCCCAGCGGTCCAGTCATCGGGAACAGCGCCACAACTGTATACGTTTCCACGCCATCAACAGCGTCGTCTGCTTCGCCGCAACCGGCAACAAAACCGATAGCAAGCAAACTTACAACAATCAGTATTAAAAACTTAACTTTCACTTACAAAACCCCCTTTAATTTTTGTAACAACTAGCCAATTCATTACATAATATACTTCGCGAGCTAATCTTTTACTATTAGCAATCTTAGTTGAACAGATGCTCCTTTGTATTCAACCCCCTTTTAAATCAGATTCGATTCAAAAAGATATATACAGATATATTCTTTTGGACAGGCTTTTGGATTGCTTTGACAGTCTGAAAGACGATAATAAATTATAATAGCAAACTTGACCAGATGTCAACCAATATTCTTCTTTTTTTTGAAACTTTTCTACTTTGTACATTCAAGCATGCTCTGGCTACTAATTGATCACCTAAGGCACATTCTCCATCGTCTATATATTCTCCTGCAAATAAGTTAAAAAAGGTGTCAGACACCTTTTTAACTTATTTGTACATAAAGCGGCCTCCCTCGTGTTCGAAGGGAGGCCTTTTTTAAAAGTTTCCTGGCGGGGACCTACTCTCCCGGGAGCTCGCGCCCC
>SKZS01000146.1 GCA_007127255.1 Syntrophomonadaceae bacterium
AGGAAAAAGATCAGATTCGCTGTCGGCTTTGCCCCCGCTGTTGTTTGCTGGGAGAGGACCAGGTCGGAACCTGTGGTGTGCGCAGGGTGGAAAACGGTGAACTTTATACATTGAATTATGGTCGCCTGGCTGCAGCAAACTGGGATCCAATCGAAAAGAAACCGCTTTACCATTTTCACCCTGGCCGACCGATCCTGTCACTGGGCACCTTCGGTTGCAACCTGCTCTGTTCATTCTGCCAGAACTGGTCCCTGGCCCGCGGTAACCCGGAACAAGCAGGCGACAAGGTCAGTCCCGAAGACGTCCTTGCCATGCTGGATCGAGAAGGAGGACCGCAGAAAGTTTTGGGTCTGGCCTATACCTACAATGAGCCGGCTATATGGTATGAATTTGTTTACGATACGGCACGAATGCTCCATGAGCACGGATATTGTAATGTTTTGGTTACCAATGGCTTTATCAACCGCGAACCACTGCAAAAATTGCTGCCCTATGTCGATGCCATGAATATTGACGTTAAAGCTTTCAGCAATTCTTTTTATAAAGAATACTGCCAGGGTTCGAAGGGTCCAGTGATTGAGGCAGTGGAAGCTGCTGCTAAGCAGTGTCACGTCGAGGTGACCTGCCTCTTAATTCCGACCCTGAATGACAGTGTTTCGGAACAAAAAGCGCTTGCCGGCTGGCTGGGTGATATCAGTCCCGATATAGTCCTACACTATTCACGTTATTTCCCCCAGCACAAGCTTGATCTGCCGCCGACACCTCCGCAGTCAATGGAACAGGCCCGTGAAACAGCCCAGGAGTACCTTCGTTATGTATATCTGGGCAATATTGATATACCGGGATCGGCAGATACTGTTTGTCCTTATTGCGGGAACATGCTTATTAAGCGCAGCGCTTATCGGGTTAATATAATCGGACTTGATGGTGTAAATTGCAATAACTGCGGTAGCAAAATTAGTATTGTTTTCTCGGATTCTTTATGTTAACTTTATGAAAGGCTTGCAGGTATTTGCCTTGTTTAAAGCGAATTAACAAACAAAAGAGAAACAGGCAAAGACAAAATATAACACCTGTTTTAAGACCAGAAAACTATAGAAAAGGGTTCAAAACACAGTGGCCATATGGGAACGGATTGTTGCAGCAGTTCTTCAATTAAATGTCGAGTGGCGCGATATAATTGATATTATTATCATGTCATATGTTTTTTATCGATTGATCTTGATAATACGCGGCACCAGGGCTGAACAGTTAGTTAAAGGTTTAATTGTCCTCTTACTGGCAATGATTATAAGTGACCAGGCTGGATTAGATACCCTGCACTGGACCCTCAGTCAGATGATGATCGTTGGTCTGATTGCCATTCCAATCATATTTCAGCCTGAATTGCGTCGGGCCCTGGAACATCTTGGGCGCGGCAAAATATTTCAAACAACATACTGGAACTGGAGTTCCCAGGATTTTGAAAATATGCTTGATGAGTTGGTTAAGGCAATATTTGTGCTGGTAAAAAAAAGGATTGGAGCACTTATTGTTATCGAGCGTTCAACGGGTTTAAAAGAGTATATTGATACCGGTATCTCGGTTAACGGAGTTGTTACCGCTGAGCTTTTAGTAAATATATTCTTCCCCCGTAGTCCCCTGCACGATGGTGCAGTAATTATTCAGGGCAACCAGATTGTTGCCGCAGGGTGCTATCTGCCAATGACAGAAGATCCCAGTCTGGGAAAAGAATTGGGGACCAGGCATCGTGCCGGGATAGGCATTAGTGAACATTCTGATGCCCTGGCGCTCATCATTTCTGAAGAGACCGGGATCATATCAATTGCCCACGATGGGGTTTTGACCCGTTATCTGGATGAGAAGAAATTACGGGCATTTCTTAAAGAAGAATGTTCGCCCGATCGCAGTGATAATTTCAGTCTCTGGTCATGGAGGAGCAGTAAGTAGTTATGGAAAAAATATTGAGAAGCAATAATTTTGCTCGCGCACTTGCTATATTTATGGCGGTGATATTATGGCTTTTTGTGACAGGAGACAAGATCACCAGGACAACTCCATCCAGAAAAGTATGGCATGATGTTCCGCTGCAGGTGGAAAATCTTAATCCTGATTATGTGGTTACCGATATGCCTTCTTCCATCGACGTAACCCTGGAAGGGCTCCCTGAAGATTTTCTGGATCTTACTGTGCAGGAGATCGAAGTGTATGTCAATCTCGCCGATAAAGGATCGGGGAACCATCTTGTCCGGGTTCAGGCTCAATCACCACGCGGACTGAGCATAATTTCAGTTGAGCCTGAACAGGTCAGGGTCAGTATAGAAGCCTATATGTCTGAAGACTTTGAGATTGAAGTTAATATGGTAGGAGAACCGGCGCAAGGATGGGAATTGTTAGAGTATACATTAATTCCCGAAGAGGTTCTAGTTGGGGCCCCGGAATCTATTTTTGAAAAAGTTGATCGGATAGTAGTGCTGATTAATAAGAGCGGGATGCGGTTAATGGAGAGTGTTGAACTTGTCCCTGTCGCTTATGATGAAGAAGGCAACCGGGTCGATGATCTGGTTATAGATCCTTCTCTGGTTACTGCCAGGCTTGAATTCGAAAGAATACCGGATCCTGAACCTGATCCAGATGAGAACAATAACAATTAAGCAGTTAAATTAAAGTTTATTGGAAGCTAAAAAAGCTAAAATTTATGGTGGGGGGATGCTCTTGGGAAAACTATTTGGCACTGATGGAATCAGGGGAGTTGCAAATCGTGAATTAACGCCTGAACTTGCATTTAATATTGGACGAATAGCGGCCTGGTTATTGGGTCGGGATTATAAGAACCCGGTTTTTTTAATTGGGCGGGATACCCGCCTTTCAGGATCAATGATAGAAGGTTCTCTTACGGCCGGCATAACTTCGGCGGGCGGCACAGTACGGATTTTAGGTGTAGCTTCGACACCGGCGGTTGCTTATCTGACCAGAGATCTTGAAGCATGTGCCGGGATAGTTATCTCTGCATCGCATAACCCCATAGAAGATAACGGTTTAAAAATATTTAACAGCAGTGGTTTCAAGCTGTCTGATAGCCTTGAAGATCAAATTGAAGAGATATATTTCAAAAATCCTGATTCGGTTCCCCGCCCCGAAGGCCCTGGTCTTGGACAGGCTGCCATCGATAAAGAAGCTCTGCAGAAATACTTAGCTCACTTAAAGGGCAGTTGTTCCGCCTCCCTGGAAGGATTGAGCCTGGTAGTTGATTGCGCGCATGGGGCAGCTTGCAGGGTTGCGGGTGAATTGTTACAAAGCCTGGGAGCTGCCGTAAAATTGCTTCATGATGATCCGGATGGAAATTTAATAAATGTTAACTGTGGGGCAACCGATACATCAGACCTCCAGCGGGAAGTATTGGAAAGCGGAGCTTTAGTCGGCCTCGCCTTTGATGGCGATGCCGATCGGCTCATAGCTGTTGATGAAAAAGGGGCTATTTTTGACGGTGATGCCGTGATGGCCCTTTGTGCTGTTGATATGGCTGAGAAGGGGTTGTTAAAGAATAATACCCTGGTTGCCACCGTTATGAGTAACGGAGGTCTCGATATATTAGCAGAAAAAAAAGGCTTTAAAGTGATCCGTACGTCTGTAGGAGATCGCTATGTTTTGGAAAAGATGATTGAAGGTAACTACAATCTTGGCGGAGAACAGTCCGGCCATGTTATATTTTCCGATTTTGCCACTACAGGTGACGGGTTACTTACCGCACTGCAGCTTTTGGAAGTAGTGCAGGAACGGCAGCAGCCACTGTCTGAATTGGGCAGCTTGATCGAGCGTTTACCCCAGGTACTAGTTAACCGCAAAGTGGCAACTAAGGAAGGTTGGTCGGATAACCCGAAGATAAGGGCAGCTATTGATAAGGTAGAAAAAGAGCTGGGCCGACATGGCCGGGTTCTTGTGCGGCCGTCCGGTACTGAACCAAAGTTTAGGGTTATGCTTGAAGCAGACCTGCCGGAAGATAAACTACAAGAGTATGCTGAAACGGTAGCAGAAGTGATTGTCAAAGAGCAATCTTAATATATTTTTCCTTGTACTACTTATTATCCAGATTACGGGGGTTTCTTTATGTGCGGCATTGTTGGCTATACCGGTCCCAAAGAAGCAAGAGCTATACTGATAGATGGGTTAAAAAAACTTGAATATCGCGGATATGATTCTGCGGGGGTTGCATTACAGCACGATGGTCTGCTGGAAATTCACAAAGCGGCCGGTTCTGTGGCCGACCTTGAAAAAACACTTGTCGATAATAGCAATGCAGTAAATGTTGGGATCGGCCACACTCGCTGGGCCACCCATGGGCGGCCAACAGATGAAAACGCCCATCCCCACTGCAGCTGCTGTAAAGAGATTGCCCTGGTCCACAATGGAATCATAGAAAATCACCAGACCTTACGCAAGTGGTTGGCCGAAGAAGCAGATCACAAATTCAGTTCGGAAACCGATACCGAAGTGCTGGTCCACCTGATTGAAGAATATTATGAGGGAGATCTTCTTGAATCTGTGCGCAAAGCAGTCGCCAGGATTGAGGGCTCATTTGCCCTGGTTGTGGTTTCATCCCGGGAGCCGGGACGCTTAGTTTGTGCCCGCCAGGATAGTCCCTTGATTATTGGCCTCGGTGATGGCGAAAACCTGGTTGCTTCTGATATTCCAGCCTTACTGGCTCATACCCGCAAAACCAAAGTATTAGAAGACGGCGATTTTGCCTCAATTACCTCCGAAGGGGTGGAAATCTCTGATGCCGAGGGAAAACTGCTTGATAAAGAGATATTTGAAATAACTTGGGACATTGAAGCCGCAGAAAAAGGCGGTTACGATCATTTTATGTTAAAAGAGATCATGGAACAACCTGCTGCTGTCAAAGAGACCCTTCGTCAGCGTATCGATACAGCAAGCGGTAAAGTTAATTTAAGTGAGCTAAATTTTACGACAGAAGAGCTGACCAGTCTTGAAAAAATTCATATTGTAGCCTGCGGGACCGCATACCATGCCGGTATTTTGGGCAAAGCGGTAATCGAAAAGATAGCGAAAGTTTCAGTTGAAGTTGATGTTGCGTCTGAATTTCGTTATCGCGAACCGCTCTTAACTGAAAATCAACTGCTCATTGTAATCAGCCAGTCTGGAGAAACGGCCGATACCCTGGCAGCCCTGCGCCTGGCGCGGCAAAAAGGTTTAAAAGTGCTCGCTATTACTAATGTTGTCGGCAGCTCGGTGTCCCGTGAAGCCGATGAAGTTTTCTATACCTGGGCCGGTCCGGAAATAGCAGTTGCTTCAACAAAAGCTTACCTGACCCAGCTTATCGCCCTTTACCTGTTTGCCCTTTACCTTGCGGAAACACGCGGCAGGATCGATTCGGCCGTTTATGATGAACTGGTTAGCGGTCTGAAAGCACTGCCCGGGCATATTAAAACGGTTCTTTCAGAAGAAAACCTGGCCAAATTGCACACTTATTGCGACCATCTTTCCCGCTGGGACAGCGCTTTCTTTGTCGGGCGTAATTTAGACTACCCTGTAGCTATGGAAGGAGCCCTTAAACTTAAAGAGATTTCTTATATACATGCCGAAGCTTATGCTGCCGGTGAACTTAAGCACGGACCACTGGCCCTGATTGTTGAAGGCATACCGGTAATCGCCCTTATTACCCAGAAAGCGGTTTCCGATAAAACATTAAGCAATATCCAGGAAGTAAATGCCCGCGGCGGAGCCGTCTTTGCTATAACCCGGGAAGGCTTCGACGAGATTGCCAGTCAGGTTGAATCTGTTTTCTACCTGCCTCCTGCTAACGATATATTAGCGCCTGTATTAAGTGTAGTCCCGACCCAGCTTATCGCCTACTATGCCGCTCTTGCCCGTGGCAGTTCAGTTGACAAACCCCGCAACCTGGCTAAAAGCGTAACTGTGGAATAAAGGAGATTTGCATGACAGAGAAAAAAGAACCTGAAAGCAAAACAAATTTTATCTATACCATGATCAAAGAAGATCTTGAAAAAGGATTGCTTAAAGGGCACCCTGTTCATACAAGGTTTCCTCCCGAACCGAACGGTTATCTGCATATCGGCCATGCCAAGGCCATTCTGCTAAATTATATGATATCCTGGGATTTCAATGGCAAATTTAACCTGCGTTTCGATGATACGAATCCAATTAAGGAAGAACAGGAATTTGTAGATTCGATCATTGAAGATATCCGCTGGTTGGGAGCAGACTGGGACGACCGCCTTTTTTTCAGTTCCGACTATTTTGAGGTCAAATACCAGTTTGCCCTGCGCCTGATTAAGGCCAATCGTGCTTACGTTTGTGACTTAAGCCAGGAAGAAATCAGGGAATACCGCGGCACCCTGACCGAACCTGGCACTGAAAGCCCCTACCGCAACCGTTCGGTAGAAGAGAACCTCACTCTTTTTGAACGAATGCGGGCCGGCGAATTTGAAAATGGCAGCCGTGTGCTCAGGGCTAAAATAGATATGGCTTCCGGAAATTTAAATATGCGCGACCCGGTCCTATACCGTATTTTGCATGCCGAGCATCATCGCACCGGTGACAAGTGGTGCATCTATCCGATGTATGATTTCGATCACCCCTTTTCTGACGTACTTGAAGGGATTACTCACTCGCTCTGTTCTATCGAATATTCTGACCACCGTCCTTTATATGATTGGATTGTCGACAATGCGGTTGAACTGATGCCCGAAGTGGTCAGGTTTCGTTCACGCCAGACTGAATTTGCCCGCCTGAATATGACCTATACCGTGATGAGCAAGCGTAAACTGCGCCGCCTTGTTGAAGAAAAGCATGTTGATGGGTGGGACGATCCCCGTATGCCTACTATAGCCGGCCTTCGCAGGCGGGGGATAACCCCTCAGGCCATTGCCGACTTTCAGCAAAGAGTCGGTGTATCGAGAGCCGAAAGCACAGTAGACCTCGCCCTGTTAGAACACTGCATCAGGCAGGAGCTTGAAACTACGGCGCCGCGCCTTATGGCTGTGCTTGACCCGATTAAAGTGGTAATCACAAACTGGCCGGTCGGTAAAACCGAAATGTGTGAAATGGAAAATCTGCCCGGTAATGAAAGCGCAGGCAATCGCAAGGTTCCTTTCAGTGGAGAGATATATATCGAGCGTGATGATTTTATGGAAGACCCTCCAAAAAAGTTTTTCCGTTTAGCTCCAGGCAAAGAAGTTCGTCTAAAAGGAGCCTATGTTATATGTTGTCAGGAAGTAATAAAAGATGCGGATGGCAACATAACAGAGCTGCTGTGTACTTACGACCCGCAGACGAGAAGTGGAGCAGATACAAGCGGTAAAAAAATCAAGGGGGTTATTCACTGGGTCTCTATTGAACATGCAGCCAGGATTACGGTTAACCTCTATGATAATCTGTTTACTGTAGAAAATCCTGAAGAAGACGACGAAGTTGAATTTACCGGACATATTAATCCACAATCGCTGGTTGTCTGTCAGGATGTGCCCGCAGAGCCGGCCGTGGCCGGAGCAGCTCCGGGGAGCCGTTTCCAGTTCTTGCGCAAAGCTTACTTCTATCTTGATCCCGAAGCTTCCCGCAACGGAACCCCGGTTTTCAACCGTATAGTTCAGCTAAGAGACAGCTGGGCCAAAATGAAAAAATAGGCAGCTCTTACTTATCCGTCTTTCTTTTCAGGTGGTAGGTTTATCTAGATATACATGATCTAAAAAGGCTGAGGGGGAATGAGAGTGAATAAGGTAACAGTCAGGCAGTTGACCGGGGAAGCTGAAAGTTATACCGATCAAAAGGTAACTCTAAGCGGGTGGGTCAGAAGTAACCGCGACCAAAAAGCATTCGGTTTTATTGCCTTAAATGACGGCACCCATTTTAATACGATTCAGATTGTTTATGAAAAGGAATTTTTAAGCAACTTTGATCGGGTGGCCAGACTGGGCGTGGGTTCAGCGATAACAGTATCCGGCAAGCTGGTCCTGACTCCTGAAGGCAGGCAGCCTTTTGAAATAAAAGCTGACGAGGTTATTTTGGAAGGCGAATCGCCGGAAGATTATCCAATCCAGCCAAAACGGCACAGCAGGGAATACCTTAGAGAGGTGGCCCACCTGCGCCCGCGCACAAATCTTTTTACGGCAGTGTTTCGGGTTCGCTCAATGCTATCTTTTGCAATTCATAAATTCTTTCAGGATAAAGGTTTTATCTGTTTGCATGCTCCGATTATCACCGCTAATGACGCTGAAGGGGCAGGCGAACTCTTCAGGGTAACTACCCTGGACCCTCAAAATATTCAGCTGACAGATGATCAACAAGCAGATTACACCTGTGATTTCTTCGGCAAAAAAACAAACCTTACAGTTAGTGGACAGCTGGAAGCAGAAGCTTTTGCCCTTGCTTTTAGAAATGTTTATACGTTTGGGCCCACATTCAGAGCGGAAAACTCCAACACTCCCCGCCACGCGGCGGAATTTTGGATGATTGAGCCGGAGATTGCCTTTGCCGATTTAAATGATAACATGAACCTGGCTGAAGAGATGATCAAATACCTGATCACCTACCTGTTGGAACAAGCCTCGGTGGAAATGGATTTTTTCAGCCAATTTGTTGAAAAAGGCCTCCAGGAGAAGTTGCAAAATATTGCAGATGCTGAATTTGCCCGTATTACTTATACCGAGGCAATCGAAACCCTAAAAAAAGCAAATCAGAAATTTGAATATCCGGCAGACTGGGGTAAAGATCTGCAGACCGAGCATGAACGGTACCTGACTGAAAAAGTATTTCATAAACCGGTTTTCGTCTTCGATTATCCCAAAGAGATCAAAGCTTTCTACATGCGCGTAAATGATGATCAAAAAACAGTAGCCGCCATGGACCTGCTGGTGCCGGGGGTGGGAGAAATAATTGGCGGCAGCCAGAGAGAAGAACGGGAAGAAATACTGAGAAAACGGATGGCTGCATTTAATATCGAACCTGCAGAGCTGCAGTGGTATCTCGATTTGCGCAAATACGGCGGAGTTAAACACGCCGGCTTCGGCCTGGGCTTCGAAAGAGCGATCATGTACTTTACAGGAGTAAGCAATATCAGGGATGTGATCCCCTTCCCCAGAACAGTAAACTCCTGCGAATTCTAAACAATAAACAAGTTCAACAATTGGGGTCAGGCCTCAAAATTGAACTTAATCTACGGGTTGGTCACATTTTTTTAATTTCTAAGAAAAACAAGTTCAACGTTGAGGCCTGACCCCAATTGTTGAACTTGTTGAAATGTTAGCTAAAGGCTGGTGTGTCAAATGAAAGCAACCGAAGGAACTATTGGGCGTGTTTTTGTGATTCGCTTGGAGGACGGCGATAAAGTTCCTGATTGTTTGGAAGAATATGCAGTTGATAAAGGCATCAAGGCAGCAGTGGTAACAATAATTGGCGGTATTGGAGAAGGAAGTATTATAACCGGGCCTCGCCATTCTGAAGAAATGCCTCCCGATCCAATTATAACACCTGTTGATGAAGTCCATGAAGTGGTTGGCGCCGGAGTTATTGCCCTCGATGATAAGGGACAACCAAAGCTCCATCTGCATGGTTCCCTGGGACGCAACGGCCAAACATATGCCGGATGCCTGCGGCCAGGTGTAAAAACCTGGCTGGTTGGTGAAGTAATAATCTGCGAGATTCTGGGCGTAAAGAGCAGGCGTGTTTTTGATCAGAAAAGCGGCTTTTCGTTATTAGAACCATAGGAGTCTGATGTCAATCCGGGCCGAGTATGTTTAGGGGCTGCAAATTATTCTATTAATGGTGGATAACAATGACCAGGAATTATATTACTTACCAAGGGGAAAAAGTTGCTTTTTCAGTCGTCCGGAAAAAGGTTAAGAATGTTAACCTCAGGATTCGGCCCGATTCAACCGTGGTTGTATCTGCTCCCGATAGCGTGCCGTATGAATCTATTCAGCAGTTGGTTAGCAATAAAGCTTCCTGGATTATAAAAAGCATAGCGCAGTTCGATGAAAAACGCAGCAATAATGGCAGACTTGAATATATTACCGGGGAAATAATCCCATACCTCGGCAGTCCCTACCCCCTGAAAGTAGTTGAGGTTAAGGAAAGGGAAGAGGTTATTTTCGACTGCGATGAATTTTTTCTTTTTGTTAAAGATGAGAACAACTTTTCTCTAAAAGAGAAACTCTTTTATAACTGGTATAAAAATCAGGCCGGGATGTTGTTTCAAAGATCCATGGATAAAATGCATCCCCTGGTAGCAGGGGCGGGAATTGAAAGGCCGTCGATTACGGTAAGGACAATGAAAACCAGGTGGGGATCGTGCTCCTGGAAGAGGCAAAAGATAACCTTAAACAGCGAACTGGTTAAAACTCCGTTAGAATGCATTGACTACGTTTTATTACACGAGTTGATACACTTTAAGCACCATAAACATGACGCTAAATTCTACAGCTATTTTACTGATTTGATGCCGGATTGGAAAGAGCGGAAGCATATGCTGAAAACTTTTACAGCCAACTTCTCACAATACTAAGCAAGTAATTCTTTTCGATTATTTATGAAAACCACCTTTTTAATCCAGACATTTTAAAACATGTTCTCGAAGTTGTTTATATGCCAGCGCTCCCGTGGTATGTCCCCTGGCAATAGTTTTAACCGGACAACTTCCGTAGGAAGCTTTTTGCTGTTCATACCTGACTAACTGATCGTGTATTGCCAGAAGAGGGGATACATTGTCGCTTTCTCTGGCGCAGAAATCCTGTTCAAAGTTCAGCACTTTTTCAATTCCAGCCGGGTTATCTTTAGCTTTCTGTGCCGTGGCCCTGCTGTATAGAGACCTCAGGTAGGCATCATCCATACGCAGCCCGGCAAGCAGGGGTGCATAGTAATCGGCACTGTTATAATGGATATGATGCAAATTAGCAACAAAACCACCCAGGCTTGTGCCTGTTACAATTATTTTTCCACCACTATTTCTTTTTAAAAACTCTACCAGGTGCTCAATTAACCGGACAGAAACAGCCAGCATAGCTGTAACATTGGCCAGGGTACGGATGCCCTGTTGAAAATCTTTCATATTCCGGTGAAAAGGAGCCCTGATCAAAAAAAGATTTGCAGGGATATCTACCTTTTTATAAGGAAATATCCGATTAAAGCCGTAATCAAAAGGAGTCTCGCTGGCTCCGTGGTGATAGATAATCGTGGGGTGGCTTTCATCGATCCACTGGGCGAGGCGGAAAGCGATGTTTAATTTTCCTACCAGGGTGTCCGCTAATAGTTCATAATCTCCTTCACCTGTTACTTGAGGAAAATCGATTAACACATTCGTCAGGTTTTCAGCAATACTTTCAGATTCAATTCCTTCCCGAAAATACTTGGGCATGAATTTAGCGCCCAATCCGACAGCTGCATTATCAATAAGGCTATGAATGCTCATCCGGCAATTCCCTCCAATATAAAATATCTATTTATTTGCGATCGAGAGGCGGTTTTCTCTTAAATAAATACATGTTAAGCCACAGGGGTCAGCTCCACCGTTTCCCCTTCGGTCTTAAAGCTAAGCTTTAAGAGACGTTCGACCCGTCCCCAGGGCACCGCTTGGCACCGCTTGTCATTCAACATAGACAACAGGCGGAGTAGTTACGCTTCTCATTATAAGTTGAAACCACTGTTTACGCTTAACTAAAACTATTCGCAGAAAACCCGAGCAGCATAAAGATAAGCGTCACTTATAATTTGTTTTCGACTGATTTGATTTTTTGTTCTATCGAACTGCTTTTATCCCTGCGGTCGTCAATTTTAATGCTTGTGCTGACCCGTACAGCTCCCTCCCTGAATGGCACCTCGTGCAGGCGCCGGATCAGGGTCAGGATTTGATTCAGGTCTCCTTCAATGATAGTGCCCATGGCGGTAAGCTCATACTTCAAGTCGCCACAGTGTTTACGCAGCTCTTTTTCACAGGCGGCCACGTAAGGGCTAAGGCTGGTGCTGCCCGTTCCCAGGGGGACAATCGATATTTCTACTACAGCCATATTGATCAACTCCATTGGTTTTTCTTCATTATATCAATTTAAAATGATATTTTACAGGAAAATGACTTTGATATGATCTTGATTATAGTGTGACCTCCATTCTTTTCTTTATATTTACTGGCAGGATTTTTAAGGTTAGCGTTGAATGCATAGCATAAAGTTAATATGTGAGTAATGAGTAAGTTTAGCAAATGGACGCAAATAGCCGGGATGCGAATCGGCAATGCGTCCATTTGTTTTTTAACACAAACCGGACACGTTGAAATTTAAAAAGGGGGCGAAATAAGTGCTGCTGATGATTGATAACTATGATTCCTTTACCTATATCCTGGTCCAGTATTTTCGCATGCTGGGGGTCAAGATGCCTGTCTACCGCAATGACGCTATTACTATACGTGAAATTGAAGAGATAGAGCCTGAAGGAATTGTCATATCACCCGGACCCGGTGATCCTGATCGGTCCGGAGTTACACTTTCTGTAATAGATCATTTTGCCGGGAGGATACCTTTATTTGGGATCTGCCTCGGGCATCAAGCCATAGGCCAGAACTTTGGGGGAAGAGTAATCAGAGCCGACCGCTTGATGCATGGAAAAACATCTTCAATTTACCATAACGGAAAGGGTGTTTTTACAACCATGCCGCAGCCATTTACCTCGACGAGGTATCATTCATTAATTCTCGATCCCGATTCACTGCCTTCCTGCCTGGATATAACTGCCTGGACGGATCAGGGTGAAATAATGGGTATCTGTCATAATGAATTACGTCTGGAAGGAGTTCAGTTTCATCCTGAATCTATTCTCACCGATAAAGGAATGCGTATTCTTAAAAACTTCATAACAGTCCATAATATTTCTACTGCCAAAGAGGTGCATAAAAATGCAGTCGTGTGTTGAGAACCTTACCCTTTTCCCCGCAGGCACCGATATGTTTGAGGCCCTGGATGATGGGAAAACTGCTTGTTTTTTAGACAGCGCCCTGATTCACGATCGCCTGGGTCGCTACTCTTTTATCGGAGTCGACCCGTTTATGCATTTTTCATCCACCGGGAACCGCTGTTGTGTAGAAACAAAGGGGAGTGAAAAACGCTTTATAACAGGTGATCCCCTGGTAGAGCTGAACAAGCTCATCAAGCAATACAGCACTAACGGACCATCGCCCTTTCCCCTTGCTCATGGAGGTGCAGTCGGTTACTTTTCCTACGATCTTGGACGGCTTATGGAGAAGCTTCCCGATGATACTGAAAATGATCTAAACTTGCCCGAGTGCCGTTTTGCGTTCTACGACGGCGGTGTAGTTATCGATCATCTGCAAGAATGTGCTTACCTGGTATCTACCGGGCTGCCTCTAACCGGGGATGCCGGAAAAGCCAGGGCCCGGGAGCGTATGCTGCACTGGAAAAGAAGACTATCCCGCCCGGTTTCCAATAACTTTTCAAAGACCGAACAAAAAAATTATAACCGGGCCAGTGGTTTACAGGCCAATTTTAGCAGGGAGGACTACATGCAGGCTGTAGAGAAGTCCCTGGAGTATATCGCCGCCGGAGATATTTATCAGGTTAATATCTCGCAGCGTTTTACTACCTGTTTAAAAACAAATCCGTGGGAGCTGTACCGCCGTTTAAGATACATCAACCCTGCTCCATTTGCTTCATTTCTGCGCTTTCCCGAAGTTACAGTAGCCGGTTCATCGCCGGAAAGATTCTTGAAGGTGGAAGGCGATCAAGTGGAAACCCGCCCGATTAAAGGCACCCGTCCGAGAGGACGTGACCCGGCGGAGGATGCTGCTTTAAAAGAAGAATTAATTGCCAGTGAAAAAGATCGTGCCGAGCTTTTGATGATAGTTGATCTTGAACGCAATGATCTGGGAAGAGCCTGTCAAACCGGATCGGTACAAGTGCCGGAACTTTTCTGCCTGGAGACCTATGCAACAGTTTATCACCTGGTTTCAACAGTTACGGGAACATTGCCGGCAGGAAAAAATGTTCTCGATCTGCTGCCGGTTGTATTTCCCGGAGGTTCGATAACCGGAGCTCCGAAAATACGGTCCATGGAGATTATTGAAGAGCTCGAATCGGTGCGCAGGGGTATTTACACCGGTTCCCTGGGTTACATCGACTTCGGTGGGCGCGCCGATCTAAATATTGTTATCCGTACTTTCGTAATAAAAAATGGCCGGGCTTACTTCCAGGTGGGCGGAGGAATTGTAGCTGATTCACGCCCGGAACTGGAATACCAGGAGACCCTGGATAAAGCAAAAGCGCTGTTAAGTGCCCTTGGCGTCAGGGAAAGGGGACAATAAGATGAATGAATTAATATGTTACTTTAACGGCAAACTACTGCCCCTGTCAGAAGCAGCGGTATCTGCTGACGATGGCGGCTTGCTCTACGGTGACGGTATTTTTGAAACCATGCGTATTTATAAAACAAGGCCTTTTCAGCAGGAAGCGCATCTGAAGCGTCTGCAGGAAGGAGCTGTATACCTCGACCTTCCTTTCCCCGGTATTAATGACTTGCAAACTGCCATAGGCGATGTGATCAGGGCAAATGCTGTAGAGGAAGGGTCACTGCGTCTGTCGCTGACCGGGGGGAAATGCCGCCGCTTTCTCTGGCCCCGTCCGCAGCAGCAAGAGCCCACTGTTTTAATAACTGTTCGGGATGGTATTCCCTATCCTGAACACCTCTACAAACAAGGCTGCAATGCGGTGACAGTCAGTTTTCCCCGCAATGAAGCTTCCCCGCTGGTGAGGATAAAATCCCTAAACTACATGGAAAACATGCTCGGTAAAAGGGAAGCGTTGCAGCAGGATTGCAGCGAAGGGATTTTTCTTAATACCAAAGGCGAAATTACAGAGGGTACTATCAGCAACCTTATTCTCTTTAACGGCAAAACCTTATTAACTCCCGCGGCCAGCTGTGGGCTGCTGCCCGGAATTACCCGCAGCACCGTTCTCTCCATGACCCGGGAATCTTTAGGTATCCCTGCAGAGGAACGTGTGTTATACCAAAAAGACTTAATGCAGGCCGAAGAGGCCTTTCTTACAGCTTCCATTATGGAAATCATGCCCCTGGTGAAAGTTGATGGTCAGAAAATCGGAACCGGTAAACCCGGGGTAGTCTTCAAGAAACTGCAAAAAGAATATCGCAGGCTGACTTTTTTAAATTATGGATAGCAATTAAACATGTGATTTGTTAAATGATATTTTCAAAAACAATTGCCTGGAAAAATTTTCTAACAATAATTTTCTTGACATGTTCCCCGACCTGTGATATAAGTGATGAAATTAAAGATCGATAAATGCTTTGATCAGGAATAGTAAGTCTGTTAAGGGGTATTCCAGTGAGCCTGCGGTAGTGGAAAGCAGGTGCATCCCGGCATACTGAATGGACCTGTGAGCAGCAGACCGAAAGCATAAAGTTATTGCGAGTAGGCTCTGACGGAAACCCCGACCGTGAAAACGGGGAGGGTATCGGCTTAAAGTAAGAAGATAAGCCCGTACCCTGTCAAGAGTGAGATTCCATATCTGTAGTTACCTGTTAAAGCGGGTGGAGTCTTAAGCCGGGTGGCACCGCGGAAGCTAACCTTTCGTCCCAGGGGACGAAGGGTTTTTTGTTTTCACTGGCTGTAAAACACCCGCAGCTGAGACTGTTATTATCACACCCACAGCAGGAACTGCTTTCGATGGAAACTAACTAAGGTGGTACCGTGGAAGACAACCTTTCACCCTTAATAGAGGGGAAAGGTTTTTTATTTTACCGGGAAAGGAGGAGAACCTGGTGTCAATAAGTTTAAATTGTTACCCTGGCCTGGACCAGTTCATGAAGCTTTCAGAAAAAAATAATCTTGTGCCAGTTTACCGTGAAATAGTTGCCGACCTGGAAACACCAGTATCGGTTTACAGCAAAATTTTCAGGGAAGGTTGTTCCTGCCTGCTGGAAAGCGTAGAAGGCAGCGCAAAACTGTCACGTTACTCATTTATTGCCGGGAATCCCTTCTTAGAATTAAAGGCCTATGGAAATGATATTGAAATAACAAGCGCAGGCCAAACAATTAAAAAAAAGGCCAGCCTGGTGCCAGTTTTGCGTGAGATTCTTGATAATTATAAAGCGGCGGAAATCCCAGGATTGCCCAGATTTTTCGGAGGAGCTGTCGGTTATATCGGTTATGACTGTGTGCGTCTTTTTGAACGGCTGCCTCATCAACCGCAAGATGAACTGGGCCTTCCCGATGCTTTCCTTATCTTTCCGGAAAGCGTGATTGTTTTCGATCACTATACTTCAAAGTTAAAAATTATCATTAATGCGCGGGTAAATGGTGATGCGGAAGCAGCTTACTCCCAGGCGGTGGAAAAAATAGAACAGTTAAGTGATGCTATTCGCCAGAACAATAAAGAGAGCATGCGTCAGAAAGAGGCAAACCATTACGGCCAGGATAAAATTAATGTTTCAAGCGGCATCAACCGGAAAGAGTTTTATGAAAAAGTTGAGAAAATAAAAAGCCATATTTATGCCGGAGATATCCTGCAGGCTGTTTTGTCGCAACGATTCGAAGCAGAAACAAAAGCGCCGCCTTTTGAAGTTTACCGCGCCCTGCGCTCAATAAACCCTTCACCTTATATGTATTACCTGCATTTTGACGATGTCCAGGTGGCGGGAGCTTCTCCGGAAATGTTAGTTCGGCTTGAAGACGGAGTAGTTGAAACCAGGCCAATTGCCGGGACCAGGCCCCGGGGAAAAGCGCCGGAAGCTGATCATAGGTTTGAAGAAGAATTGATCAATGATCCAAAGGAAAAAGCAGAACATGTGATGCTGGTAGACCTGGGTCGCAATGACCTCGGCAGGGTATCCAAATACGGCAGCGTTGAGGTCCCGGTTTTCATGGCCTGCGATAAGTATTCACATGTCATGCACCTGGTCTCAGAAGTGAAAGGTATTCTTGAAGAGAACAAAGATGCGCTTGATGTCCTGGTTGCCGGTTTTCCGGCAGGGACTGTTTCCGGCGCTCCAAAGATAAGGGCGATGGAGATAATAGATCAGCTCGAGCCAACCAAACGAGGGTTGTATGCCGGGGCAGTAGGCTATTTTTCTTTCGACGGAAATATGGATACCTGCATTACGATTAGAACAATCATCTTTGCAGGAGGAAAGGCTTACGCCCAGGCAGGAGCCGGCATAGTAGCAGATTCCCGTCCGGAAAGCGAATACATAGAAACTTTCAACAAGGCTAAAGTGATGATTAAGGCCTTACAAATCGCAGAGGAGGGATTAATGTGATCCTGGTAATCGATAATTATGATTCATTTACCTATAACCTGGTTCAGTACCTGGGAGAACTTGCCGGTGGCATTGAATTGGCGGTATTTCGCAACGATGAAATTACCCCCGACGCTGTTATAGCTTTAGCCCCGCAAAGAATTGTTCTTTCCCCGGGTCCGGGCACACCTGACAGCGCCGGGATATGTCTCGATTTAGTAAGGCGCCTGCAGGGCTCAGTCCCCCTGCTGGGGGTCTGCCTAGGTCACCAGGTGATCGGCCAGGCTTATGGAGGAGAAGTAATAGCTGCCAAAAACATAATGCACGGTAAAGTATCATCTGTTACGCATAACGGAATGGATATATTTAAAGGTCTAAATGACGGTTTCAAAGCAGCGCGTTATCACTCCCTGGTGGTTAATCCTGCTAATATTCCGGCATCACTGGCGGTAACAGCAACTTCAGAAGACAACGAGATCATGGGACTAAAACACAGTGACTATCCTACCTGGGGCATTCAATTTCATCCCGAATCGATCCTTACCGAGGATGGTAAAAAGATTATAGATAATTTCTTAAAATGGGAGGTAATGGGAAATGGTAGTAACGGAAGCCATTGCTGCTGTGTCAGCACACAACAATCTTACTGAAGAGGATGCCTGCAGTGTCATGACCGAAATCATGAGCGGGCTGGCCACTGATGCCCAGATTGCCGGTTTGATAACAGCCCTGTGTATGAAAGGTGAAACAGAGGGTGAGATTGCCGG
>SKZS01000047.1 GCA_007127255.1 Syntrophomonadaceae bacterium
CACCAGATCCTGAGCCTGAAGCAGATCAGCCCGGAGAAGATGAAACTCTAATTATAGAGCCGGAATCCCCGCTGACCAGCCCGCCGCTGCCCCGGACAGACGGAGCATCATTGGGACTGCTGGCTACTGGAGCATTGGTTCTTATCGCCGGGATGGTCATAGCAAAAGCTAATTATAGGAAGGTTTAACAAATTAACAAATGGATGGTAAAAAACAAAAATTCTAATAAATATTTGACAAAAAGCGCTTGTTAGGGTATTGTACCTATAAGTATCCGTGAAAGTTAACCTGAAAGATAAAGGCAAACCTGCTTAAAGGCAGGGACGCAAAGCTGAAGGGTCTAAAGTTCTTATCAGAGCTATGACAGCCTGGCTGCCGAAACAGGTTATTTTATAATATTTTGAGGAAAGTAATTGCAAGTCAAGTTTGATGCAGTAAAGAAAAGCCAATAAAATATTCGACCGACAAAGGCAAACCAGTCGAAAGACAGGGGCGCAACGCTAAAGGGTCTAAAGCTCTTTTTAGAGCCATGACAGCCTGGCTACCGAAACGGGTATTTTTGTTTCAAAGTTGTCGGTCCCTCTTCAAGGAGGGAATTTTTTTATCAAAGGCAAAGGTAGATGGGTTAAAAGTGTATGCACCTGCATAGCAGTAAGCCTGATAATTTTTGGAGCTGCGGTTTACCTGCTGCCGGAAAACTATCAGGTGGTGCAGACTGGCAGTAAAGCAGAGGCTGCGTTTGAACAGCAGTCTTTTGATGATTTGAGAATTACTTTCACCGAGCTGAATGGCTTTGCCTCAGAAGAAGGTTCTAACAGGCAAGAAACAGGCGAAGAAGATTTAGCGGATCGGGCAAGCGGCAGTTCCGATCCGGTAGCAGAAGAAAATGAAACTATGCCAGGGTTTGCTGAAGAAAATAGCAGTGCACCCGCGGATCATGCAACTGATGAGGCGGTTAATAATAGTTACGAAGAAAATGAAGCCGAACAGCAGCCTTTTGAAACAGCCGCCGAATTGCCCTCTGAAGCAGCTGCCCACAGGGGAGAAGAAAAAGGTCAGGAAATAAAAGATGATCAAATATTGACTGAACCGGCAGCTGAGCCTGCAGTCGAACCTGCTCCGATCGCACCTGTTTCTTATGCCTGGAGTCCTGCAGAAAATTATACTTTCAGGGTGGAAGTTAAAGTTACTAACAGTGGAACAGACACCTCTAAAAATGTTAATGTCTCGGTGCCCCTGCCGGAAAACAGTTCTCCCTACCAGACTACATCCCTGCAATCTGTTAATTATGAAACTGTATCGACAACCGGTCGGGTAAGCACTTTTAGTCTTGGCGATATAGAGCCGGGAAAAACCAGTACAATCATTGTTGATTTTGACATGGCTGTGCGTCCTGTAGCTGTTAATTCAACAAATGATACCATGGAAAGTGCACGTGAAGTCTATGAAAAATATGCTGGCAGCGGTAACTGCCGCACCCTGGCCCGGAAATTTATTGACGGTGTGCAGGAAATTGGCATTAATGCCCGTGAAGTAATTGGTTTTGCGCGTCCTCAGCGCGGGGCAATGACTGCCGGTTCGCTGCAGGGTAGTCGTCACAGCTGGGCTGAGTTCTATGTTGATGGGCTGGGCTGGGTTCCTGTAGATCTCACTTTCCAGTATTTTGGTGAACTGCCCCATACCTCGCATCTAGTAGAAGCCTATAACGATCAATCTATTACTGTAAACTATTCCGGCGGCACTTTAAATGTTAGCTGGGGCAACTTTATTTTGTAGACATATTTTGCTTTCGGCTAGTCAATATAAATTTTACCAGGTAAAAAAAGGCTCCTGCGCTTCACGGTCAGGGGTTTTTTTATTACTTTATTTAAATATTATAGTAGTGATAGATTAAAATAATTAGAAGTTTTGTAAATACAGGTAGAATTTTATGAATACTTTCTGTTATAATAGGCTCAAAAGCAAAACCTTAAAGGTGGGTCAGATATGTACTTGTTGTTAGTTGATTATGATTTATTTTCTTCAGCAGAAGTTCAGGAAATGCTCAAGCAGTCTCCTGAAGGGACCGACATCATAAATTGTATAACTACTGCTACTCTGCTGCGTACTGCAGAAAAGCTTAATCCTGATGTTATCATAATAGATTATGCCCTGGTCCAGGATGAAGAAGTAGATTTATTTACTGACCTGCGCAAAAAGAGTAAAGGGGCCCATATCCTGGCTTTGCTGGATCTTGATCACTATGAACAGCTTTACAAGGTTATCGAAGCCGGTGGAGTGGATGATTACATAGTCAAACCAATTCGCAAAGAAGATTTTCTGGCCCGTGTTCAGATTGCCGCAAAAAGAAAACGAGCAGACCGGGGTTTTGAAGAGCCGGATTTGAGAAGTACAGAAGCCAGCAGGGATGATTCAACAGCCTACAAAAGTACTGGCAGTGAATCAGAAGCTGACCTGAACGATCAATTACTGGCAGAAACCGATATTTCCGAGCTGATGGAAGATGATGATTCACTGCAGCTTGAGGATCAAGATGAATCAATAACAGAACCTTCGGTGCAAAACCTGTACGGAGATGATGATTTGGACCTGGACTCACAAGAGGAAGAATTAGATCTCCCATACGAAAATGATGAACCGGAATTAGAGTTTATTGAAGAAACAATAGACTCAGGTTCTAAAAGTGAAGAAGATGATACTGTTCATGAAGAACTGGATTATCTAAACGAAAGCGAGTTTGCTCCGGATGATGAAGTGTTAAGTGAAGATGAATCTTCCGAAGGCTATAGTTTTGATGATATTATGCCAAAAGAAGAAAAAGAAGATTTTGCCGAAGTTGACAGATCAACTGAAAAACAGAATGCCAGTTCCGATTTATTTGCCGATATTGACGGAATTGAAGCAGACAAGGATTTTGGGGAAGAAAGCCTGCGGGATCTTTTCGAAGAAGAAACTACCCTTACACCCGAGGATAAGGATTCCGGGAAAAGTGAGGAGGGCTTGAAATCATTTGAAGATGTTCTTAAAGGGCCATCTGAAGACGACAACCTGGATCTTTCCGTAGAAGAATTTTATAAGTCCAGGGCTGAGGATGCCGGACCTGCAGACGCTAAACCGCCTGCAGAATCTCTTGATAGAGAAAAAAGACAGGATAGCCAGCAGCAGAAATCGCCATTCGTGTCTCCCTTACAGTCGGAAGAGGATAACCTGTTTGAAACTCTCTTTGACGAAAAACCTCAAACCGGCGACGAAAACAAAACGCCTGGTTCTGAAAAAACAAGCAGTGAAGAGTCGTTTTTTGAACAAGATGACGAACTTGACTGGGGAGAAACATCGATTGACAAAAAGACTCAACCTTATGGTGATAGCAGAAAACCCGGTTCTAAAAAGCCAGTCAGTAAGGAGCCGTTTTTTGAACAAGATGACGAACTTGACTGGGGAGAAGCGGCAAGTACAGAATATCCTGAAGACCAGCCTCTTAACCGCAAGAGCCTGAAAGAGCATGCTTCACTGCAGGGTGAATCAGCAGATGAATTTCTATACGGTTCAGACGGCGAGCAGGAAGAAGTCTACAGCAAATCGGGCCTTGACGATTTTACTGATTATTTCGATGAGGAGTCGGAAGAAAGCGGCCGTCCCAAAACGCGCAGGAAAAGCGGGGGAGGCTCAAGAAGTATTCTGGGGTTCTTTGGCAACCTTTTATTTATAATACTGCTGCTTTTTATGGCGACCCTTTCGTTTTTCCTCATCCAGAGCAGATTATCAGGAGGCGCCCCGGAGGTAGCGGGATACCAGATGTATATTGTCTTAAGCGGCAGTATGAGCCCTGAATTTGATACGGGCAGCCTTGCTTTTGTCCGCGAGACAGATACAGATCAACTGGTTGTCGGCGACATTATTACCTACCGAACCCGCGCAGATTCAGATTCATTAACAACACATCGTATTGTGGAGATCAGAAGAAACGGAGACACCCGGTTTGTTACCAGGGGGGATGCCAATAACGTTAACGACCCAACCCCTATTCCTGCTGAAAATGTGGTCGGTCGGGTAACAGGCTCGGTTCCTTATGTCGGCTATCTCCTCGATTTTGTCCAGACGCGCATGGGTTTAATTTTACTGATATTTGTTCCCGGCCTGTTGATAATACTCTACGAGCTGGGTAAAATTATGAAATACGTGACCCAGGGCAATGATAAAAAGAGAAGAAAAGCAGACAAAAAACGTTCAAGTTTTGCCGAAGAATAACTTTCCCCGGGAGACCGGTGTTTCAAATATCATTAAACATAAAAACAAGCCCCGGCAGCAAAGCTCCTGCCGGGGTTCTTAAATTGGCGCAATATATATTTTGCCGGCTGTTTATAGAGGTTTAAAAAACCGGATGTCTTCAATCCCGCCTTTTCTTTCGGCCTTTGGCTTGAGCTTTGCCTTGACCTGCATGCCGATCTGAAGGTCTTCTTCTTTGCATTCCCCCAGGCGGTGAAAGAGGAGGCTGTCGGCAATTTTAACTGCAGCGATGATTGAAGGTGTTTCCCTGGGCTCACCGCTTTTATTTTTATGAACAACGGTAAATGAAAAGAGCATGCCTTCAGTTCCGACATCGAGCCAGTCTTTTTCTTCCAGGCGATTAAAGCAGCGCTCGCAGTAAATCCTGGCGGGCACGTAAGTTACGCTGCAGGCTTCGCACCTGGAACCAAAAAATTTGCCGTTTTCTTTAAGCTCTTCGAAAAAGCGCTGTCCGGCAACTCCGGCCGTATACCTGTTTTTAACCGGGAAATACTCTGCTCCGGGGTTCCAGTAGCGGTTATCAATATTCCTGCTGATTCTTTCCAGTATGGCCATCTTTATCCCTCCCTTAAACAGGTTTGAAGTATTTAATATCAGTAATTGAGCCCGTGCGTTCTTTTTCAGGCTTCCATACCGCTTGAACCTTCATGCCGATCTTAATCTGATCAGGCTCAACTTCGCCCAGCAGGTGCATAATTCCCATGCCTTCCGAGGCGCCGTCAATTTCAATAACCGCCGGAAGATGGGGTTTTTCACCTTCTTTTATCCTGCTGGCATCCCAGTTTACATGGCAGATCGAAAAAGTGTTAACAGTGCCGGTATCCTGCACAAAGAGCCAATCATTGCAGGGCACATAACAGAGTTCACAGAACAGGCGGGGCGGAATCATGATCCGCCTGCACTTGCGGCACTGTATGGCAATTATCCTGCCATTTTTTAATTCAGCCAGGTAACGGTTTATAGCAACACCTGTATCCCAGGCATAAGCACAATCGAGGCTGTCTTCAGTGACAAAGATCTTTCCCGAGCGGATGTCTTGATCTGAAAGACCGGTTCCACCCGAAACTTTTACCTTTTCCTGCATGTTTATAAAGCCTCCTTCACTTAAGCTTTTAAAATCTATTAAATTCCTGCCACGACGACAGAACTGACCTGCATTAAATCACCCCAGGCCTGGGC
>SKZS01000025.1 GCA_007127255.1 Syntrophomonadaceae bacterium
TTCTCACACTCGTTTAACCCTAAACTCCAAAATTTACACTGATCACAAGGCCTCTCTTCACGAAAAAAAATCTCCGGACAGAGACCATATTTCCTTACCCTATTCAGTTTTCAAAGAACGGGACTGCTTAGAATTAATATTTTAGCACGACCTTATAATTATAGCACGCTTACAGCACGATGTCAAATGTATTTCGCAAGATATTTAAGAAGGCAAGTTGCAAGTTTTATGACCATCCATATTATTGCAGGCTTGATATGTGCTAAGCAGCCATATCATTAGCAGACCTGTAACCGTGAATTCTTCTTGGATAATTATTCTCCATGTGAACGAGGCTTTAAGGTCGGAAACAAAATAACATCTCGAATAGATATGTTATCTGTAAGCAGCATTATCATCCTGTCTATTCCAATCCCCAACCCGCCTGCTGGAGGCATGCCGTACTCAAGTGCATTTATGAAGTCTTCATCCATAACATGGGCCTCATCATCGCCTGCTTCCCGCTTTCCGAGCTGCTGTTCGAAGCGCTCACGCTGATCAATGGGATCATTTAGCTCTGTAAAGGCATTAGCAATTTCCCACCCCGCTATAAAACCTTCAAACCGCAGGGTTAAACGGGGATCGGATTCCATTTTTTTAGCCAGCGGAGAAACCTCAACCGGAAACCCTGTAACAAATATTGGCTCTAAAAGCTGCTCTTCACAATACATTTCAAAAAACTTGTAGAGTATTTCACCCCAGGGAAGGCCTTTATCAAGCTCCATACCGGCTTTCCTGGCTGCTTGAAAGGCAGTTTCATCATCGGGAATCTGCGAAAAATCAACTCCTGAATATTTACGGACGATATCAATCATTGTCTCACGTGGCCACGGGGGAGTCAGATCGATCACTTTACCCTGAAACTCTATGCTATCTGTACCAAATACTTTTTTCGCAATCTGATGAATCAGGTTTTCTGTAATTTCCATCATATCTTCATAATCTGCATAATTTTGATATATTTCCACTGAAGTAAATTCCGGGTTGTGGATAGTTGAAATACCTTCATTTCGAAATATCCGTCCAATTTCGTATACTTTGTCCAAACCGCCGACCAGCAGTCTTTTCAAATGCAGTTCGGTGGCAATACGCAGATAGAGCTTAATATCCAGCGCATTGTGGTGAGTAACAAATGGCCTGGCCAGCGCGCCGCCGGCTATTGTCTGCATGATAGGTGTTTCCACCTCAAGAAAACCCCACTCATTAAGAAGCTCCCGCATAGTCGAAATTATGCGGCTGCGGTCAATGAAAGTCTGCCTTACTTCTTCATTAACAATCAAGTCAACATAGCGCTGCCTGTAACGTAGTTCAACATCTTTAAGCCCGTGCCATTTCTCCGGTAAAGGACGCAGTGACTTGGCCAGGTAAGTATAGTCTTTCACATTTACCGTAACCTCTCCCTTGCGGGTCTTGAATACTTCTCCTGTGACACCAACAAAATCACCTATATCAACCAGGTCAAACAGTTCATATTTTTCCTGGCCAACCTGATCGAGTCGAATATATATCTGTATTTTACCCCGATAATCCTGGAGATGAGCAAAAGCCGCTTTTCCATGTGAACGAATACTGATGAGCCTTCCGGCTATGGTTACTTCCCGGCCTTCCAGGGTATCATAGTTTTCAATAATATCTGCAGAATAATGATCAGCCTCGAATTTTTGTCCAAAAGGTTCGACTCCCCTGGCACGCAGCTCTTCAAGCTTGCGCCTCCTGGCCAGCAGTAGTTCATTCAGCTGTTCTTGCTCCTGCTCCATAATATTACCCCCTGTAGTGCCTAATTTATTTCTTCAATAATATACTTCACAGTACCTGCTGGAACTTTAACTTCTACTTCATCGCCAACACTGAGGCCGATAAGTGCCTTGCCGACCGGCGATTCATTAGATATTTTTTTCTCTGACGGATCAGTTTCGGCAGTGCTGACAATCGTATATTGAAGGTTATTTCCCGCGTTTTTATCTTTCAGCTTAACAACTGAGCCCAGTGATATATAAAGGTCATCATTGTCGCTTTTTTCAAGAAGACGCGCCCTGCGCAACAATTTTTCCAGGGTTATGATCCTTCCCTCAATAAAAGCCTGTTCATTTTTAGCGTCTTCGTATTCAGAATTATCGGTTATATCTCCGTATGATATGGCCTCTTTGATGCGAGCAGCAATTTCTTTTCTTTTAACTGTTCTTAAGTGGTGCAGTTCATTTTCCAGCTTCTCCAAACCATCTTTAGTCAAAAGCAGTTCTTCATTATTTTCCATGACAACTCTCCTCCTTGCTTAAATAATTGCGTTAGCGGTAACTGGCTGCACGAACATCTAATCCGTTTTGCCCCAATTCAAGCTGCAAAAATAAAGAGCGGCTTCAAAAATTGAAGAAGCCAGCAGAGATAAAGATAGTGTCAAGAATTACCTGACACTGTTCCCGATAAACCTTTAATTTTCTGTATAGTATAAGGTGTTCGATAACTGTTGTCAAGATATTATACTATCTGAAGCCATACAGAACCAGGCCTTTTATATTATAGCTCAACTATCCTCGGTTTCAAGTCTAATTTTTCGAGAAGATAATGATACTTCTCTTCCGTCAACTCCTGCTTGCCGTCCGCCATACAAACAAGGAGCGCTTCCATAACGTTGGTGCCAAAAGAACGCCCCTCCATTTCAGGTGTAGTTGTGATCAGAGTTTTTAACTTGCGATTTCTTAAAAATACGAGGTCATCTTTGGTGACAGTATTGGTCACAATCACCTTTCCCGCCAACTCCTCCGGCATATAACGGTGAATAAAGTGAAAATCACCGGCTATAATATCATTTTCAAGGAAATAGCGAACATAGCGCGGTTTGTTTACAGTTTGCTTTTCACCGGTAGGGTAGATCATGGTAAAGGGCAGCTGACCGACCAGCGGGGCCAGGACCCTTGCAATCATCGCCAGGCTTGTTAATGACGACAGGGGTAATGGCAATCCCAGCACATATAGCAAGTCCCCGTAAGTCATTTTACAGCCTGCTTTTTCAAAAGCCTGGGCCATACCGAGACGATCCATAGCAGACATAAGAAGAACTTTCCTGGTTTCTTTGAACAGGTCGGTTTGCTCAGCCAGGTATTCTATAGAACGGCGCTCAAGAGTATTTTTAAGGCCGGAACCATCAACAATCGGCGTCTTCCGGGCTGCCCTGGATATCCTCCTGGCGTCCCTGATTTCGTAACGGCGGTCAACGGCATATATATAGAGATCCATCCCTCCCAGGCCGAAAGCATCTACTTTGCCATCGAGGGCATTAATAATTTCAATCATCTTTTTCATATTACCGTCTGTGCCGATACGTTCAACTTTATACTGCTCGCCCAACAAGTCTAATGTTACTTCATGATTTCTGGATGAAGAACCGAGGCTAATCCCCACAACATGTTTCAACTTTTTTGCTCTCCCTTCCCTGCTGCTTTGTAACCTGTTTTAATGTATCTTCAAAACGCTTTTTTTCAAAAACAAGGTCTTCTTCAATTGGAGTCGGTCCAAGATCAAGATGTATTATCTGGATTTCTAATAAGGCTTCAGCAAGGTGATACCATTTATCAGAAGTTATCATGATCAGAACATCAAACTGACGTAACCGTGCTACCAGATCGAGCATATGGTTGAAAAAATCAAGGGCCTGTTTATCCTGGACCATATCCCAGCGTTCGCTGTTATTTAGAACCATGTAAAACTCAAGCCCATATTCTCGGCACAGCTGCGAAATTTCTGTAGAATTGGCCAGGGGAAAGCCAATTGCCGCAATACGGCTTCCTTTACGGATCTCGCCGATTGTTTCCAACCTGGAAACAAAACTACGGTCCAGGGAAAGTTTTTTAGAGGTCTCCTGCTGGGAAAAACCCTGCTCTCGCAATTCCAGGGCTTTTTCGGCAACACGAAATGCTTTGTTAAGGCTGATTAGCTTTTCACCTATTCTGAAGAAACGTTCTGAGTACAATATGCCAACCTCCATCACCCGTCATCAGTGCCTAAGAAAGACACAGGCAATTTAAGTGCTTGTGCACAATTTTGTGCTCGTTCTAATTTTACTATCAAAACATAGCAATGGCAATGATTAGCTTCTGCTGTATTTAAACAATAACCCCAGGCAAGGTATTACTGAACGCTTTTAGCCTTAAAGTCCAGAAGGATATTTTCAGCTTCGCTAAAACTTGTAATCTTTATTAGCTGCTGCCTGAGTTCGGCCGCCCCACTTATGCCCCTGATGTACCAGGCTGCATGGCGGCGCATTTCCCGGGCAGCAGTAGCTTCGCCTTTGAAATTAATAGCCAGCTTAAAGTGCTTTAAAATCATTTCTATCACCTGATCGATTGTTGGCGGCTGAAGAATAGTTTGATTATCCAGCCAGGCCAGGGTTGCCCCAAATAACCATGGATTTCCACGTGCTGCCCTGCCGATCATTACTCCATCACAGCCACAGGTTTTAAACATCGCTTCTGCGGAATAAGGCGAATCAATATCACCATTACCGATCACGGGAATGGATAGCAAATCTTTTACCTGTTTGATGCTGTCCCAGTCAGCCCTGCCGCTGTAACCCTGCCTTACAGTTCTGCCATGAACTGTAACAGCTTTTATGCCGTTTTCTTCCGCTAAAACTGCAATTTCTGGAGCATTAATTGACTGTTCATCCCAGCCCTTACGCATTTTCACAGTAACGGGACAGCTAACTGCACTGACAACCGCGCGAAAGATATCCCTGCAAAGAGCAGGTTTGCGCATCAAGGCCCCTCCCTCGTTATTGCGAATAATTTTAGGAGTGGGACAGCCCAGATTTAAATCAATAAAATCAGGCTTTAGTTTTTCTATTATCAATGCAGCCTCAGCCATTATTGCCGGATTGGAACCAAACAACTGAAAACCAATCGGTCTTTCCCGATTGGTAAAATAAAGCAGCGTATCATTACGCCTGCCGCTAAGAACCAGGCCTTTTGCGCTGATCATCTCTGAATAAACCAGGGGGCAGCCCTGTTCTTTTACCAGTATTCTAAAAGGATGGTCAGTTATGCCAGCCATCGGAGCAAGCGCCAGACCTGGCTTCACTTCTGAAGAACCTATTACAAGTGTCAATCTCTTTTCTCTCCGTTTTTTTGCCTGGGTTTTGCCCCACATACATTGCCACCCAGGAAATAATTAGCACTCCAGGCCCTTCTTACTCCCTGCAGGTCAAGGGAAACCGCAGAATCATAAAATTTTTGTAACTGCTCAGGCATAAACTGCCGTGCCAAGGGGACGGTTCCATCGTCTGCCCTTCGGACCTCCGCTTCGCTTCGGTGACGCTCGAACCGTCCCCATAGGCACGGCGGCTTATCATTAACCAAGGCGTATCGGGCTGAGCAGTTACAAATATTTTCAGCAAAA
>SKZS01000052.1 GCA_007127255.1 Syntrophomonadaceae bacterium
CGACCTAACCCGAGGAGTCGGCGGGCAACCTCATCCCCCTCCTATTTGGTCTTGCTCCGGGTGGGGTTTACCTAGCGAACCGGTCTCCCGGTCCCTGGTGCGCTCTTACCGCACCGTTGCATCCTTACCCGACAACAATGGCCGGGCGGTGTTTTTTCTGTGGCACTGGCCTTAAGGTCACCCTCACTGGGCGTTACCCAGCACCCTGCCCTGCGGAGCTCGGACTTTCCTCGAAAAGCACCTTGCGGTCTTCTTTCCGCGACTGCCTTGTTTACTCGGTTCCTTCAAGCAATTCCATTATTAGTATAGCATCCTGCCCAGACAGTGTCAAAAACATCTAAAATTCGGAACCTTAACCTCCTTAAGTGGAGGAATTGTTCTTGCTACATATGAGGATCCTTTTTCTGTAACTTTAAAAATATTTCCCTGCTAAAACCGAGATTACCTTTACACTATGAAAATTCGGCAATTTACGATGAAAAATATTATCTGTCTATACTTCCCAGGAATTCGAGAACTTGATCTAGATTTGATACCGGAACGAGCTCAATTCTTTGGGCTGTCTTTTTAGCTTCCTCATAATTGCCCTCCGGGATGAAGAAATAATCTATTCCGGCTTTTTCGGCGGCGATAACCTTTTGGGCAATTCCTCCAACCCTGCCTACATTTTCATTAAGATCGATAGTTCCTGTTCCGGCAATATCATTGCCTCCGGTAATATCTCCCGGTAAAACCTGGTTCATGATTTCAAGGACAAACATCAATCCTGCTGATGGACCACCAATTTTGCCGGTATCCATAGTTATCTCAATTGGAATAACCGGTTCCCAGTAGAGGGTTTGAATGTAGATTCCCAGGTACGGAATGTTTTCATCATCCGGATGTGCTCCCGTCGGCACGGAAAGCACTTTTTCCCGGTCATCCCGCATGAAGGTCATAATAACCTCTTCCCCCGGATTTCTATCCTGGACCAAAAGAGGCAACTCTGTCGCTAAATATACAGGATTGTCATCAACAAAAATAATCAAATCTTTTTCTTTTAAATAACCTTTTGCCGGAGCGTCATCCAAAAATCCGATCACTTCGACACCGTCACTTATAATTTCAACATCCAAGCCTCCCCGACGCAGGGCGACAACCTGGGCCAGATGTCTGCTCTCGGCCATTTGCTCCACTAACAATTTGCGGTGTTCTTCTTCATCCATATCAAGCGGGATCACCCTTGCCATCGGGTTTAGATCCATGTGCGGATGTAAATAGCTATAAGCTGCCGTGAAAAGACTGGCTCTTTGCTGAGTTACCGTAAGTAAATATATTCCAGCCCGATCATTTTCACTATAATTCTCTACACTGATAAGATCTCGCAAATCTACAGCCCTGCTTGGCCTGATAACATAGTAATCTATACGGATATAAAAACCGAGCACCGCTATAATTGCTATAACTAAGGCAGTTCTAAGTAAGCGGCTATACCTCATGGTAAAACCTTCTTTCCAAAGCTAGATCATGGACCTGTTACATTTATTAACCGGCAGTCTTATTTAAAATAACCCGGTGGTTAAGATCCAATCATACCTGTACTGTAGATCATAAAAAGACCGATAGCAACAACCAGGATTCCGCCAAAGCGGAGAACCCATAGGTATAACTTTCCCGGAGAAGCGCCTTTTAGCCTCCGGCCGATTCGCAGGTACCAGAATAACTGGGGATATATGATAGAAATAATTCCGATAACAGTAAAAAATATCCCAAAAAACAAGATACTCCCGGGCAAATCAGGCATCTGTTGACCTGGAGCAGGAGCAGCTAAACCGGTATATATATGAAAATAATTTAACATCTTCAGTCACTCACCTCGCTTTCATAATATAACCCTGATGAACCCGACTATCAAATGCTTTAATCACTTTCGCAATTCTTTATTTAAATTTATCGACGATCATGCTGTGAACTTCATGTGGAACCAGGCTGCTCACATCGCCCCCAAGGGCAGCAATTTCTTTAACAATACTTGAACTGAGGTAAGAATATTTACTGTTTGTCATCATAAATAAGGTTTCGATAGCGGGGTTTAATTTTTGATTAACCAGGGCCATCTGGAATTCAAATTCAAAATCAGAAATAGCCCGCAGCCCCTTGACAATAATATCGGTTTCTCTTTGCTGCGCATAGTCGATCAACAGACCCTTGTAATAATCGACATCAACATTGGGATATGGTTCCGTAACAAGTTTAAGCATCTCGACTCTTTTTTCAATATTGTATGTTGCCACTTTTCGTGGATTCTCCATCACGGCAACGGTAAGATGACTCATAATCTTACTTGTCCTGATAATAATGTCGAGATGCCCCTTGGTTACCGGATCAAAACTTCCTGGATAAATAGCTTTTGTCAAAACATTGCCCCCTTTTAGCAATCAGGTTTTCGATTTATAAAATATTTTCGCTAAAAATCTGCCATACCCTTCTTAAGGATAATTTAAAATATTTCTTGTTTGATGGTTCTTGATGTGCTACAATATAACGCGTGACAATAAAGGTGCCGGGAGGGTTGTAAAATGGCTAAGATCTGCGTTATTTGCAACAAAAGCAAAACCACTGGTTATAAAATCAGTCACTCTAACATAAAAACAAAAAGAAAGTGGCGTCCAAATATCCAAAAAATTAAAATCATGCTAGATGGTTCCCCCCGGCGGGCAAATGTTTGCAGCCGCTGTATTAAAGCAGGGAAAATAAGAAGAGCGATCTAATTTAAACACTAATAATTTCATGATCAG
Source organism: Syntrophomonadaceae bacterium (assembly GCA_007127255.1). Classification (GTDB taxonomy): domain Bacteria; phylum Bacillota; class Dethiobacteria; order DTU022; family DTU022; genus T3SED10-7. Next base: position 2,778 of record SKZS01000052.1, read on the forward strand.
TTTAAAAATGTGAAGGGAGCAGGTTTACAAACCGGCTCCCTTCTTTATTTCAGCTAAAGCTAACTTTCATTACCTTAAACGCGATCAAGGAAATACTTCTTGCACTCGTAGACCATATCGGCAATTTCACGCTTGGGGATATAAGTGTTCATTGGCTCATAATGCTGGGTGCAGAGACGGATACCGGAGTATGCTTTTGTAGCAGCCTCATCTTTAAGGGTGCCGGCTACTACCTCTTTAGCCCAGCTTTCCATCTTCGGAACCATTTCATGGATAAAGATTTTGGTCATAGTCATGGCCATTTTAGACTCTTCGCTTTCCCCCTGGGCCATCATTTTCTTAGCCCTGAGAAGACCGCTTTCCGCTGCAAAGACTTCCATAGCCATATCGGCAAGGGTGCAGAGAATTTCCTGCTCGTTGGTCAGATCCTGGCCATATGTCTGGGCGGCATTTCCGGCAGCCAGCAGAAAGAGCGTTTTCATGTTGTTCAGGTAGAATTCTTCTTTTTCCGGAGTTCCTTCAGGAACTTCTGCCTCTTTCAGTTTGCCAAGGGTTCCGCCAAGTCCCATTACAGCTTCCATGAATGGAACTTCCTGCTTCATGGCTTTGCGCAGCAGGGTTCCCGGTATAAGCATCCTGTTAACTTCATTGGTTCCTTCAAAAATGCGGTTGATCCGGCTGTCCCGGTAAGAACGCTCAGCCGGGTATTCCTGGCTGTAACCGTAACCGCCAAAAATTTGAACCCCTTCATCGGCAATGTAATCCATCGCTTCAGAGCACCAAACTTTGGAGATTGAACATTCTATAGCATATTCCTGGATTGCCTGGACGATATCCGAGCTTTCAGCGCCGCTTTCTTTAACTTCCTCAAGCTTCTCTTCAATCATGCCGCCCACCCGGTAGACCAGGCTCTCCATGATATAAGTAAGAATAGCCATATTGGCGATTTTGTTCTTGATAGCGTTAAACTGGGCAATAGGCTGTTTAAACTGCACTCTCTGCAGTGCATATTCGGAAGAAAACTCGATAACCTTTTTGCTGCCTCCAACACATCCGGCTCCCAGCTTAAAACGCCCGATATTTAGAATGTTAAAAGCAACCTGGTGTCCTTTGCCTTCCTGCCAGAGCATGTTTTCAACCGGAACCTTGGCATTATCGAAAATTACACTCGTGGTTGATGATCCTTTAATGCCCATCTTTTTCTCTTCAGGATCTATCGATACTCCCTCTGTATCGGCTTCAACTATAAATGCTGTAAAACGTTCCCCGTCGATCTTGGCATAGGTAACAATAACATCAGCCCATGAACCATTGGTTATGTACTGCTTGGCTCCGGTTATAAGATAATGTTTTCCATCATCGCTTAAAACAGCCTTTGTTTTGCAGTTCAAAGCATCGGAGCCTGCTTCAGGTTCAGTTAATGCATATGCTGCAATCTTTTCGCCTGAAGCCAATCCGGGAAGATATTTTTTCTTTTGCTCTTCGTTGCCAAAGTACACAATGGGAAGTGTGCCGATTCCGGTGTGAGCGCCAAAGGGCGTGGCAAATGAACCACCACATATCGAAGCATTCTCGGTAATAATCATTGTGGTAATTTTATCCGCTTCCTCACCGCCGTACTCTTCAGGTATATCGCTGCCAAGAAGCCCCAGTTCCCCTGCTTCGCGTAGCAAACCCAGAGTTACACCTTCCGCCATTTCTTCAATTTCATCAATCTTTGGTTCAACCTGGTTTTTCATAAAATCATAGCTGGTTTTCTTGATCATCATGTGAATATCATCAAAATCTTCCGGGATAAAAACAGTGTTTTCATCCACGGGGCCTAGCAAAAAAGCTCCACCCTTAATTAACTCACTCATAAAACTGTCACCCCTTTGTTTAAATAATCAGGCACATAAATACTTTTACCGTTTAATATTTTCGATAGTTAAGTTTCTTTCCCTGCTTTGTGAATATATTAACTTAATTCAATTATCCGGAAATGCTTTTATCTTGCTCCTCTATTTACAATATTCTAAAATATTATCCCCGGGAATATGCTTGCTTCAATACACTGTTTATGCTAATATATGGTACGCTTCAGATATGCCGAAGTGGCGGAATTGGCATACGCACACGACTCAAAATCGTGCGCCTTCGGGCATGTGGGTTCAACTCCCACCTTCGGCACCAAAAACCCCCGTAATACGGGGGTTTTCTTGTGTAACTCATGGTCGCAATAGTTATAGGAGCTTTTGATATCCTCTTTAGCTGTAAGCTGAAACCATGTTATTGCTGATCCGCGAAAGCAAACCCTTTCGCCGGTCCGGTATCTGAAGGGGTCCCGGCTATTCTGGACAGGTAAGCAGAGCCCAGGGTTTTAATATGCTCATCAATGCTGTCAAAATAATTAAAATGCTCCTGTTCATGATCAATGATCATTTCAAAAAGCTTCATGCTGATGCTGTCTCCGTTTTGACGACAAACTTCTAAAAAACCGCTGTAAATTTCAATGGCTTCTTCTTCCTGTTCTGCGTCAAAGGAGAAAATATCCTCCACTTCCTGGCCTTTTTCGACCGGGCCGGCAAGTTCAGTCGTCGGCTCACCACCCAGTTCTTTAATTCTTTCAGCAAGGCTTTCAGCATGCCTCATTTCATCAATAGCAATAAGTTTGACATTAGCTGCCAGCTCACCAAAATCTTTATCATCCAGATGGTAATGCTGATGCATATACTGGTGAATAGCCTGAAGTTCCAGCGCTTTTGCCTTATTTAATACTTCAATAACTTTTTTCTTCTTTTCTTCCCTACTCATTATTAACTCCTCCTTTTTTATTATTAAAATCTCATAAGATCTCTCTGCCATTCTTAGAATTACGGAGCTTTTCAATTTTACCTTTGTACCAGGCAATATCCATAAAATCAATTAACCTTTGTGCCTTTCAGCGCAACCGTCTGCTAACTTGTCAGCTATAGTAAATTTATCATAATTAAAGCGAACTGACAAATAAAGCTGACTAGTCAGCCAATAAGCAGTTAGTTGCTATCTTTTGCTTATGTACTAATATTTATTTTTGAATTTGTGAAGTAACCACGGATGTTCTAGATTAAAAATAAGCAGACTATAAGGCTATCTTTCGTCCGGATAATAAAAAAAACAAAAAAGTATCCGTTGCCGGCAGGTTGCAGCCTTATCTTTATTGAGAGCTGCTAAATCATCTTCAACCTGGGATGCAGTCTTCACACGGCACATTTACCTGGCACTTACCACATACACTATGATCATACCCATATTTAAGGCGCATTTCCCTGGCATGATCTTCAATTCGCGTATAGCGGTAACAAGCAGATTTGTCTTTACCCTGGGCAGTAATTGCTCCGGAGGGGCAGCGATCTATACAAGCTCCGCAGCTGCTGTCCGTAAAAAAAGGACAGTTTTTAAAAGGATTATCGCTATCACGGGGCGTAACCTTGAGCCGCAGATCTGTAATTGCGCTGCCAAAACGCCCGGCGATACCTTTACTGGTAATCAGCCCCCTGCTCAAACCAAAAGAGCCAAGTCCGGCTGCATAAGCAATATGTCTTTCTGACCAGTTGCTTATAAAAGATTCATAATCAGCATAGTAATCCTGATGCAAGGCAGGGATTACCGATTTGCCACCCATAACCTGAAGCTCCTTGATCAGAAAACGGCGCACGCTATGATTAAAATTTTCTCCTATAAACCTGCTGTGCAGCCATTCAAGAGAAGGCAGCTGCCCGTGATAATTTGAACGGCGAACATGTTCACTAAAGGGCAAAAAATATGAAATAACGGTGGCAGCTTCCGGCAGCCAGCTTCGGGGAGGACGAAACATAGAGCCGATCACCGACTCTTTGCAAAAATCGTCGAATATTTTATCTTCAACTGAGACAAGCCCAGTGATCGGAGAATCAAATATCTTCTCTCCACCGGGTAGTTCATTGCCGGGATCATTTACAACAAACTGTTTTAAGGCCTGTTGTAACTGTTTATTGTCTGCCATTATATAGTCCTCCGCTGATTACATGTTAGTACATTTATTCCACAGTAACAGTTGCATTCCTGCCCCGGAAAGCAAAACAATAAAGCTGCCCCAGCCGTGTTTATAACATTGCACAGATTGTCAGACTAAGTTATGATGAATAGACCAAACGCTGCTGCAAAAATTATGATAAAAGCTTTTAGAACAGGTGAATAAAATGTCCTGGTACTTTGCGCTATTCGGATCTATAGCTGTAATACTGGTTTGTATTTACAAAAAAATAAATATTGGTTTAACAATGATTACAGGTGCTGTAGCTCTCGGCCTGTTGACAGGACTTTCACCCCGGGGTTTTTTAGAGGTAACTATCAGTGGGCTTTGGAATAGTATCACCATCATGCTGATTATTAGCATCCTGCTGCTCGGCGTTCTCGGTCATATTCTTAAAGCAACAGGAGCCCTTGGTGAAATTATTCTTAACCTTAATGCGCTGGTCACTGATATACGGGTTATTGCCGCCGCGATGCCAATGCTGATTGGAATGTTACCCGTTCCCGGTGGCGCCATTTTATCCGCTCCCCTGTGCGCCGAAGCAGGAACCCGTATCAAGGCATCACCTGTACACCAGGCTGCAATCAACAACTGGTTCAGACACGTTTTATACTTCATGTTTCCTCTTTTTCCCAGCATGATTATCGCTTCAGAACTCTCAGGTGTAAACCTCGGAAGATTCTTTTTACATAACCTGCCACTAACTATTATTGGAACAGTTTTCGGTTTCTTCATACTGTTTAAAGGATACACAGGCCCAAAACATACAGAAAACTCCGCTTTTTCATTACACAAAACCGTTTTGCTAATAAAAAGCATTCTCCCCCTTTTGTTAATCCTTATCCTCGTAGTTTTTTTCGATATCTACTTTCCTCTGGCCCTTACGGCAGGTATTACGCTGGCCCTCGTTAACTACCTGCCGTCTGCAGGCCGGATAAAAGAAATTTTAAACCGTGCGCGTACCATGATTCTGCCGGGAATTAAAATTAAGGTTGTCCTGATTATCGCCGGGATTATGCTTTATAAAGAAATGCTCACCCATACAGCAGTGATCAGCGACTTGACAAACCTGGTGTTAGAGATGGGGCTGCCGGTAATTTTCCTGATTGCCGTGATTTCCTTCCTGGTTGGCATGCTGACAGGTGACAACTCTGCCAGTGTAGCCATTCTGTTTCCGTTATTTATGCCCCTGATCCCTGCAGGCGGAGTTGTCACCAGCGCCTATTTTGCTTATCTTTACGCCGGATCGACTGCCGGGCATATTATTTCTCCAGCCCACCCGTGTTTTTCCTTAACCAAAGAATATTATGCCGTTGAAATAAAAGATTATATTATTAAAACCCTGCCTATGCTGGCCATAGTTATGACAGCAGGCTTTCTGATTACATTGCTATTCGGGTATTACTGAGGCGACCAGCAAGTCAAAAATAGCATAGTAAAAAAGGGAGCTGCAACCATATAAGATTGACTCCCTTTTTATTTTATAACTATTTATTGCTGTTTGTTTAGGCTGGTTCCAGTATTTTTAGTTCATTTTCCTCGTATTGAGTGCGGCATAGCGTCCTCTGAAGCTTGCCTGAGCTGGTTTTCGGTAGTGTTCCCGGTTGAACCATCACAATATCGCGCGGAGGAAAACCTACTATATTAACTACCTGCTCACGGATGCTCTTCCTCACCACCTCATGATCTTCTGCCCTTACTTCGGCAACCACTACTATGGCTTCTTTGCGTTTTGCCCCTTCTATACCAAAAGCAATAACATTTCCGGCCCGCACTCCCTCGACCACACCAACGGATCTTTCAATGTCTTCGGGGAATATATTCCGTCCGGCAATGATAATCACATCTTTGATCCTGCCGCATAGAACCAATTCAGGCGGACCACCGTCAGGACCTTCAACAAAGTAAGCCAGATCACCGGTTTTCAGCCAACCATCATTAAAAAGTGATTCATTGAGCTCAGGGCGTTTGTAATAACCTTTCATTACGGAAGTGCCCCTTATTTCAAGTTCTCCAACTTCCCGTAAACCCCTGTTATTACCTGTTTCCAGGTCGCGTATGCGCATCTCCAGACCGGGAATCGGGGTTCCAAGCAGTGGAAAGCTCCGGGAACTTTCCTCGTCAGCGCTTATGGGTATAGCTACCCTTTCTGTTTCAAGCTTATTTCGATCAACATTATCGGTTGCCATCCCCCTGAACGGCGGTGGGAAAGTTCCGCCGAGAGATAGTTCGGCCATGCCAAAGGCACAAAACACTGCTTCACCTCTGAAACCATGAGGTTTGGCTGCATCAATTAAAGTTTCCACCACAGCGGGATCTACCGGTTCAGCACCGTTTAAAGCCAGGCGAACCCGGGACAGATCGAGGCTTTCACCTTTGTCGGTCATACGGCGAAAAGCACGTGCCGCCAAAACCCATGAAAAATTAGGACCAGAAGTAACCGTTCCTTTATAATCGTGCATCCAGCGCAGCCAGTCAACAGGACGGGAAAGAAAGTCCTGCGGCGAAGCTAAAATAAGCCTGCAACCGCTTACCATTGGAACTGTCAATAAACCAACCAGACCCATATCGTGATAAAGAGGCAGCCAGGATACAAATGTATCTTCTGCAACTACTTCAGCTGCCTCAATCATGCCATAAATATTTGCTTCCAGATTTTTATGGGGCAGCATCACACCCTTCGGGCTGGAAGTTGAACCCGATGTGAACTGCAACACTGCGAGACGATCAGGATCATAAGGGACTTCCCTGTAATCTTCCGCGGAGGGACGACCCGCTTCAGGTAATAGTTCATCAAGCAGTAGTACGGGAGGATCTCCGGGTTTGGTTTCATGAAAAGCGGCAAGATCCGGATCCAGCAAAAGCAAACTGATGTCCCCGTGCAGCATAAGAGCGCGGGTTTGATTGGCAAATTCCTCAACAGAACTAAAGCGCATTGGGATTGGAAGCATACTGACACTGCCGCCGGCAAGCCACACGGCCTGGATAGCAGTAACAATGTTGCGGGTAGTCGGACCAAGCAAAGCCACATGATCTCCTGGTTTTACGCCCTGGCCCTGGAGAATGGCAGCCATTGCTTTTGCATCACTGTGCAGTTGTCCCCATGTCAGGGTGAGATCTTGCTTTTCACTGTTTCCTGCCGCAGAACCGACAAAAGTAATCGTGTTGGAGCCTTCTGCTACCTGGCTCATTTTCTTGAGAAGTGGTTCTGTCTTAATGGATTCGTCAGGTGTACTAATTATTACCGGGTTCTTTTCACTTTTTTCTGTCAGGTCTTTATGGGTCATCTCTTACCTCCTGGATAATTATTATAATGACATATGAATTAAGAATTATTATTTCTCATAACCTGCATTAAATCCTTTTTTATTAATAAAAAACCTCGTTTTATAAGAGAAGAGGCGAACCCCGGTTATTGAGTTCGCCTTTTCTCTAACATTATTAAATTATTTTCCGGTCCTAGTAGGACTTTGATTTCTTTGCAAGGTAATCGAGCAGGAACGGATTTAGAACTTTAATATATGTTCCCTTCATGCCGAGAGAGCGAGACTCAATAACTCCGGCACTTTCGAATTTTCGCAAAGCGTTGACAATCACCGAACGGGTTATACCTAACTGATCAGCAATTTTGCTGGCAACCAGGAGCCCTTCGCTTCCACCAAGTTCCTCAAATATATGCTCAACTGCCTCGAGCTCCGAATATGAGAGGGTAGCCACGGCCAGCTGAACTACAGCCTTGTTCCGGGCATCTTCTTCAATGATATCAGCTTTTGCTCTCAGGATCTCCATACCGACTACTGTAGCGCCTGTTTCTGCCAGTATAAGATCTTCAGCATCAAAGAGCTCGTTAAAACGGGCAAGCAGCAGGGTGCCTATTTGTTCCCCACCACCGAGAATTGGAATAATTGTGGTGATTTTGTTAGCAAAAAGGCATCTTTCATTTTCCAGGAAAACACAATCGTTCGTTTTCTGACGCAAGTTAACCCTGGACTCATCTTCTCTTAGCAGGAATTCATTGTAGTCTTCAGGGAAATAACCATCATCAAGTACGTTATTTACCATTAACTCACACTCAAACTCATCGACCAGTGACCATCCGAGGATAACACCCTGTCGATCGGCAATATACACATTGGCATGTATAACATTTTTAAGAACTTCAGCTACTTCCTTAAAGTCAACATGCCGGCCGGCACTTTTCTGTAGAATCTTGTTAATACGACGAGTCTTCTCAAGCAAGGGAGAAGAAATCACGTCATTCACCCACCTTTCCTCACTTTTTAAGTTATAGGATATATTTACTTAAATCTTTATCTTTAACCACTTTATGCAGCTTGCTTTGAACATATTCCTGATCTACCGTTACCTCTTTTGAAACTACATCGTCGGGGAGATCAAACGATAAATCTTCAAGCACTTTTTCCATAATAGTATGTAAACGACGTGCTCCTATGTTCTCCATTTCCTGGTTCAGGTAGCAAGCTGTTTGAGCGATTTCTTCAATCGACTCAGTTGTAAATGTCAATTTCACCCCTTCCGTTTCCAACAATGCGGTATACTGCTTGATAAGAGCATTGTTTGGTTCGGTAAGAATCCGTTTAAAATCTTCTTCAGTCAGACTGTCCAGTTCTACCCTGATTGGAAATCTGCCCTGAAGTTCAGGTATTAAATCAGAAGGCTTTGTTGTATGAAAAGCCCCTGCAGCAATGAAAAGAATGTGATCTGTTTTTACCGGACCGTATTTTGTAACCACTGTTGAACCTTCTACGATCGGTAGTATATCGCGCTGAACCCCTTCTCTGGATATATCGGGACCAGATCCATGATAATCTTTACCGGCAATTTTGTCAATTTCGTCTAGAAATATTATTCCCAATTGCTCTGCTCTTTTTAAAGCATCACCAGTTACTGCGTCCATGTCAACTAAACGCTGTGCTTCTTCATGTTCGAGGATTTTTCTCGCTTCAGCAACACTGACTCTACGTTTCTTTTTTTTAGGCGGGACAATATTTCCCAGGACATCCTGCAAATTTATACCCATTTCTTCCATGCCCTGTCCGGAAAACATGTCCAGCATCTGCGGTTTACGTTCTTCTACTTCTATCTCTACAGTCTGCTCTTCCAGTTCGCCGTTTAGCAGGCGCTCTTTTACCTTTTTTTGCTCTTCTTTAGCCTGCTGCATTCTTTCCGCAAAAGTTGCATCCTCGCCGGAACTACTTTCTTCCTGAACGGGTGCAGCCTGAAAAAGAAAGCCCAACGGATTAGTTGAACGTCTTTTTTTCTGAGGCAGCGGCGCAATGGTTTCTACAATCCGATCATTGGCATTGTTTACTGCTTTATCTTTAACTACCAGCATGCGCTCATTCTGAACAATTCTAACTGACGTTTCCACCAGATCGCGAATCATCGATTCAACATCCCGGCCAACATAACCTACTTCAGTAAATTTAGTAGCTTCAACCTTAACAAAGGGAGCATTGACCAACCGGGCTAGGCGCCGGGCTATTTCAGTTTTTCCGACTCCTGTCGCTCCAATCATCACAATATTTTTAGGAATAATCTCTTCCTGTAAGTCTTCTGAGAGCATTTTGCGTCGGTATCTGTTTCTTAAAGCCACTGCAACGCATCGTTTTGCGTCTTCCTGACCAATAATGAAACGGTTTAACTCGCTAACTATTTCGCGAGGAGTAAGTTCCTCCGTTGACATTAAAAAACAACCTTTCTACAATTCTTCAATTATTATTGCATCATTGGTATAGATACAAACTTCCGAGGCAATTTTGAGCGCTTCTGCAGCTATTTTACCAGGCGGCAGATCGGCATTGCGCAAAAGAGCCCTGGCGGCAGACAGCGCGTATGGAGCGCCGGACCCAACCGCGGCAATTCCATCATCAGGTTCTATAACTTCCCCGGTTCCGGAAATCATCAGCAGACTATCGCTGCTGGCCGCTACAAGCAGGGCCTCGAGCCTCCTTAAAACACGGTCGGTACGCCATTCCTTGGCCAGCTCAACAGCTGCCCGAACCAGGTTTCCCTGGTAGCTCTCCAGCTTGCCTTCAAATTTTTCACAAAGGGTCAGGGAATCTGCGGCAGCTCCGGCAAAACCGACAATGACTTTTCCTTCGTAAAGCCTGCGTACTTTTTTAGCGCTGTGTTTTATAATTGTGTTGTTGCCAAAAGTTACCTGCCCATCTCCGGCAATGGCTACCTTATCACCGATTTTGACAGCCAGTATAGTTGTAGCCTGAAACATTCTATAACCGCCTTCGTGTTTATTTCCGTGGAAAAGCCGCACGGTATACTTCCCCAAGCCTTTCCCTGGTAACATGTGTATAAATCTGGGTAGTAGATATACTTACATGTCCCAACAATTCCTGGACAACTCTCAAATCGGCTCCGGCATCTAACATGTGGGTGGCAAAAGAATGCCGCAATGAATGCGGTGTAATTCCCACCTTATATGACACCTGCCTGATATATTTTTTAAAGTTATAGCGTACCCCGCGATCACTGATCGGCCTGCCCCACTTATTGAGAAATAACTCGCTGTAAGTCCGCTCTTCTTTTTCTAAAGCAGCCAATTCCGGACGAGCTTTTTCTATGTATTCCCTGATTAAACCTGCGGCAACGGTACCCATCGGAACAATTCTTTCTTTTCTGCCTTTACCGTATACTTTAACCAGGCGATCTTCCAGCTGCAAAGCGTGAATATCTAACCGGACAAGTTCACTTATCCGCAAACCAGATGAATAGAGCAGCTCCAAAATAGCCCGGTCACGCAAACCGAGGGCGGTGCGGCTGTCGGGCGCTTCCAACAGAGCGGCAACTTCATGGTAATAAAGGAACCTTGGCAGAGTTTTTTCCTGCTTGGGTCTGGCAACAGTCGACCATTTTGCCCCGTCCAGAAAATTCTCCCTTTGCAAAAAAAACAAAAAAGAACGCGTCGCAGACAACTTGCGCGCAATCGATCGGCGGGTATAGCCTTTGTCCTTTAACATAGCGAGAAATCGGCGTAGTGTTTGGTGGTCTGTTGCCTTTAAAACATCCGCGTTATCGCCTTCCAGCTCAAGGAACTGTAAAATATCATTCCGATAAGCCTGCATTGTTAACGGTGAAGCGTTTTTCCCAATGTAAAGGTGAGCCATAAACCGTTCGAGCCAATCATATACTGTCACAACGCAACACCCATATAATCCTAACACAACTAAATTGCATATGCAAGCAAATAGCGTTGTTTTTTTTAAAATTCCAGCTATTCAAATTCAATATTTATTATCCGTATTAAATCATATTTTTAACAGTATTCTTTACAACGGTGCTTGCCGGAAAAACAATCAGTAAATATTAGTCCTGAAAAAAGAAATCGTTTCTTAAAATTTCGCTTGTTTCTGAAAAATTTACCATAAATATTTTATCATGCCTGTCAAATCCTGCAAAAATATTTTCCCGGCGTCTGTCGAATAGCCTTTTTTAGTTCCAGGGACAGGAGAAGGGCGTTGGCTTCTGATGCCTTTACTCCGCTTAGCCTGATAATGTTATCAATATGCATTGGTTGGTAGGGAATCAAATTTAAAAGGTCTTTTTCATCTTCGGAAAGGTTGATGTCGGGGGTGTCAATGGTCAGCTGTTGTTCGAAAGACGGGCCTGAAGGCGAATCAAGAGCTAATTCTTCAAAGATATCAGCAGCAGACTCAACCAGGCAAGCCCCATCTTTAATCAAACGGTGAGAGCCAAGACTATAGGGACTACCGACATTGCCGGGAACAGCAAATACTTCACGGTTTTGTTCGAGAGCATAATTTGCTGTAATTAAGGCTCCGCTTTTTGCTGTAGCCTCAACGACAACGGTACCCAGAGTTAAGCCGCTGATAATCCTGTTGCGCTGTGGAAAGTGGGAAGGCCGCGGTTCAGTTCCTGGAGGAAACTCACTTATTACGGCTCCCCCATTAATTATTTGCTCCATTAATTCAGAATTGCGGGGTGGATAGCACCGATCAACACCACAGCCAAGCACTGCCACAGTATAAGCGCTGTTATCAATAGCACCCTGATGGGCTGCGGTGTCAATGCCCAAAGCCATACCGCTAACCACTGTTACGCCGGCGGTTGCCAGTTCTGCAGCCAGGCGTTGTGCAACCTCACGCCCGTAAAACGTACAGCGGCGACTGCCTACTATGGCTACTGCCGGTCGATCAATATTTTCTAAAGAACCGCGATAGTACAGGAGAGGCGGATCGGGAACCTGTTTGAGCAGTGCAGGGTAACCGGGACACTGAGGTGAAATACAGCTTATATTTTTTTCTTCTAAACCGGCCCACAGGTTGAAGGGATCAAGCTTCAGACGCTCTTGATCAAGCTTATCGGTTTTATCAGGAATTTTAAGGATAGCGGTAATATCATCAGATGGAGCTTCCCAGGCTGCCCTGGGTGTTCCGAAATGTTCAAGCAGGAAAACAATACGCCGCGGTCCGAGAAAAGTAACAGAGTTGAGAGCGTTGTAGTATATGATATCACTTTGTTCTTTTTTCATATGATGTTTAGTTTAACTAAGAGAAGTTACTCCTTCATCCTTAAGTTTTTCAAGAACCTTTTTAGCTTCTGCAAATTCGGGGAGTTTGCGGCAAAGCAAACCATACTCCAGGCTGTCAACCAGGGCTATCCAGCTGGCCTCAATAACATTTGGGGAAACCCCGACAGTGCCCCAGCTTTTATGATCGTCGCTCGATTGAATCAGTACCCTTACCTGGGCCCCGGTTCCGTCAACTCCGTCAATTACACGCACTTTAAAATCGATTAACTTAATCTTTTTCAATGCCGGGTAAAACCCTTCAAGCGCTTTTCGCAGGGCATTGTCGAGAGCGTTAACAGGGCCATTACCTTCTGCAGCGGTATGGACCTGTTTGTCACCAACCCTGACCTTGATGGTCGCCTCCGAATAAAGCTGCCCGTTTTCCCTTTTTTCAATAATCAATCTAAACCCTTCCAGCTTGAAAAGGGGAGTATATGCTTTCATCATTTTTAAGACCAGCAGTTCAAAGGAACCCTCAGCCCCCTCAAACTGATAACCGTAATGTTCCATCTCTTTAATGCGCTGCAAAACTGAAGCAGTTTCGGGGCAATCTTTGTCAAGCTTCAGATCATTCTGGGTTGTTTTTAGACTAATGCTGCTGCGACCGGCCAGTTCGGAAACCAGTATACGGCGTTGATTGCCTACCCGGTCAGGGTCAGCGTGTTCATAAGTTTCCGGTTTTTTGCTCACGGCATCAACATGGATGCCACCTTTGTGGGCAAAAGCATTAAACCCAACATATGGCTGGTGGTCGGCAGGAGCTATATTGGCCACTTCAGCAATAAAACGGGAAAGTTTAGTTAAACCGCTGAGCTGCTCAGGCGTAACAACCTGTATCCCCATCTTTAACTGCAGGTTAGGTATAATCGTGCAAAGATTGGCGTTACCACAGCGCTCACCGTAACCATTTATCGTGCCATGAATCTGGGATATACCTTCACGAACAGCAAGAAGTGAATTGGCGGTAGCCATTCCTGCATCATCATGAACATGGATGCCCAGTGAAGCCTTAACCCTTTCTTTCACGGCGGTCAGGATGGCAGGCATTTCCCAGGGCATTAACCCTCCATTTGTATCGCAAAGCACAACGACGTCAGCTCCGCCTTCTGCAGCCGCTTCCAGTGTATTGAGCGCATAATCGGGATTTGCTTTATAACCATCAAAAAAGTGCTCAGCGTCAAAAAAAACTTCTCGGCCCAGTGACTTCAGGTAAGCAATAGTATCTTTGATCATGGCCAAATTTTCATCCAGAGAAGTTTTCAAGGCGTCACGAACATGAAAATCCCAACTTTTTCCGAATATAGTTACCGTATCAGTCCCTGAATCGATCAGGGCTTGAATATTAAGGTCATCCTCCATGTCAACTCCCGGTCTGCGGGTACTGCTAAAAGCACAGATGCGGGCATTCTTCAACCCCAACTTTTTTGCCCGCCGGAAGAATTCAATATCCTTGGGATTTGATCCGGGCCATCCGCCCTCTATATAGCCGACCCCAAGTTCATCCAGCTTTTCTGCTATTTGAAGTTTATCGGAAACAGAAAGGGAAATTCCTTCCCTCTGCGAGCCGTCTCTTAAGGTTGTATCGTAAATGTCTATTCTTTGCATTGCTTCCCCCGCTTACTCCCTCAATAAAATTAACTTGTATTATACTATAAGGCTTTACAAGGTGTCCAATAGTTTTTGCCCAAATCTTGCTGGGACAGGGGGACAGGTCATTTGTCCCAGTTTGGTGGGACAGGGGGACAGGTCACTTGTCCCAGTTTGGGATATTATGCCAGCAAGTTTACAGTTAGTGTAATCCTTATATGTAAATTTATGGTGGGACAAGGAACCTGTCCCCTTGTCCAGCTGTTATGATTAGAAGCCGCTGTCGTAGTTAACCAACTGATATATCTCGGGTGGCAGCTCTCTTAAAAATATTGAGGGGCCTTCTGATACGGCTCCATAAGAGCGATAGTCTTCACGATAAGTGGTAAGGTAGAGAAAACGGCGGGCCCTGGTGGCCGCCACGTAAAACAGGCGGCGCTCCTCGTCTAAACTATCGCTTTCTGAACGCTGGCTCGGGAAATGGCCCTGGTTCATGCCGATAATAAAAACAGCGTCCCATTCTTTCCCTTTTGCGCTGTGAATTGTCGACAAGGTCAACTGCCCGGCCATTTTATTTTCTGCTGCTGCTGTATCGGCAAATACTGATTCTTCAAGAGCCAATGATTCTAAAAATGAGGCCAGTGAATCAAACCTTTCGGCATAGATCATCAGTCGTTCAATTCCACTTAATCTTTCATCGTACTGATCGGGATAGTTCTGTTTAAGTATATCATCGTAGTTCAACTCAATGATGGCGTTTATTAAATGGGGCACCTGGTCTTCCCTGTTCTTATATACAGTATCCAGGGTGCGCATCAATGCCGCCCATCCCTCCTTGCCCCGCGCCGGGCTTTCCTTGCCTCCCAGCGCTGCATCCAGGGGATCGGAATGTTGTTTTAGTTTTGCCCAGAGTTTATCAAAAGTA
>SKZS01000160.1 GCA_007127255.1 Syntrophomonadaceae bacterium
ATCATGAACAGCAGCTGCAGAGACAAAAGACCAAACAGCCTGGGCCTTATATTCCACCGTCGCCGGGGGAGTATTTGCCAGAGGGCCATTAAAGCAATAATAAAGGGAATAAGAACAGAAGCATCT
Source organism: Syntrophomonadaceae bacterium (assembly GCA_007127255.1). GTDB lineage: Bacteria > Bacillota > Dethiobacteria > DTU022 > DTU022 > T3SED10-7. Next base: position 127 of record SKZS01000160.1, read on the forward strand.
CCGGCCAGCATACGCAGAACGGCATTAACATAAACACCAATTCCGCCGGCCTGGTCTGTATGGATTAAGCCAACGTAACAAAATGCGGCCAGGGCCAGCAGCAATATGCCTTTAACCTGGGAACGCATTTCTTTATTCAAACTCTTTCTTTTCCGCCTGGCCAAGTGCTTAAATCCACCTTTCAAAAAACCGGAACTGATTTAAATTTGCCTGTTCAAAGTGCCTGACGGTATTATAAAACTTATGTTCGCTTTTGTAAAGTTGTGCGCTTTTTTGCTAATTTCCAAACAGGACATTCATGCCTTTCGGTTCAAGCGTAAAATGCATATGATCACTGAAGCAAATTTCTCCTTCCAGGTGCATGGGGCGAACATCACTTAATTGCAGTTTTACTTCTTTTGCCCTGAACATGTGGGCCTGTTCTACATTTTTAAGCTTGCCGCTGAAAACTTTCGGAAAATGATAAACAAGGCCTAAACGGTTCATTCTGTCAAAAATACAGATATCAAAGAGGCCGTCATCTTGAATGGCATCGGGAACAATCCTCATACCGCCTCCGTAGGCCTGGCCGATGCCTACAGCCACCAGGAGCGGATCTGATTTTAAGAGACCGCTTCCCATGTCGATCTCCATTTCAACCGGTTCATATGAGAAAAGAATCTCGAAAAAAGCATAGATATATGCAGAGGTTCCTTTAAAGGGCCTCACTCCACGGTTAACCCGCAGGGCGACGGCTGCATCAAAACCCACGCCCACTGAATTAATAAAGTAGCGATCCATAACTTTGCCCAGATCTATTGCCCTGATATCGCTTTTTAGAAGCGCCTCACAGGCCTGATCAATACCTTTTGGCATAGCAACAGCTGAAGCGAAATCGTTGCCCTTGCCGCCGTGAATAGCAGCCAGGCAGGCGTTGCTTCCAACCAGGCCGTTTAATACTTCATTAACAGTACCGTCGCCGCCGGCGGCAACAACAATGTCAAATCCTTCTTCGGCAGCCCTGGAAGCTGCTTCAATAGCATCACGCGGTCCCCTGGTATGGTATATCTTAAATTCTGCCCCGGAATCCCTGAAGTTTCTTTCGATCTGATGGACAAGTGATTTTGCTTTACCGCCCCCTGCTATCGGATTTACAATGAAGTAATAGCTTTTCAAATCGCCTTCCTCCTAATTTGAATTATATTAGAAAATATCTCCGTTATTCATAAAATTACGGAGTATTACAACCTAATCAGTATAGTCGATATTATTCGGAAAGCAGCAGATCTGACAAATTACAGTTTGTCTTTATTGTCAGTCTCCACATCAATTACTATTGGCATAATCATCGGCCGGCGTCCTGTATGCTCGTAAAAGAAGGATGAGGCCGCATCCCGTACCCGGGACTTGATCTTATTCCATTCCTGCAGCTGTTCCCTGTTTATTTTATCGATTGCTTTGGACATTTCTACTTTTGCTTTTTCAAGCAGATCTTCCGACTCCCGAACATAAACAAAGCCTCGGGTGATTATTTCGGGACCGGCAAGGACCTTGCTGCGTTTCTGATCTACTGCCAGAACGATGATCACAATACCGTCCTCCGAAAGCACCTGCCGATCACGGATAACTACTTCACCAACATCGCCAACACCAAAGCCGTCAACAAGGACTCTGCCCGCAGAAACTGAACCCGCCATGCGACCCCGGCCATCGGAAAACTCCATCAGGCTGCCGGTTTTAGCCATAAATACATTCTTTTCATCCAACCCAAGCTTTTGGGCTATGCTGGAACAGAAAGCCTGCTGGCGGTATTCACCGTGAACAGGAATGACGTAATCCGGCTGCAGCAGGTTAATCATCATTTTAATTTCCTCTTCACTGCCATGACCGGAGACATGGACTCCTGAAACCGGCCCGTAAATGACTTCTGCCTTGAGTTGAAACAAGTTATTAATTGTCTTTGCCACCAGTTTTTCATTACCCGGTATCGGGTTGGCAGCAATAATAACAGTATCGCCCTCGTAGATTTCCACCTGGCGGTGATCTGACTGGGATATCCTGGTCAGAGCAGACATTGGCTCGCCCTGGCTTCCGGTTGTAATTAAAGCCAGTTTTTCAGGAGGGATCTGTTTAATCTTATCGAGATCGACCAGGACACCTTTTGGAATGTTCAGGTACCCAAGCTGGGTCGATATATCTACTGTGTTCAATAAGCTGCGGCCGGCAATGGCTACTTTGCGATCGTAGCGTGTTGCAGCATCGACTACCTGCTGAATGCGGTGAATATTAGAGGCAAATGTAGCCAAAATGATGCGGCCGTTTGAGAGGCGAAATATTTCATTAATGCTTTCGCCCACCTCTTTTTCCGAAAGGGTATAACCGGGTCGACCGGCATTTGTCGAATCAATTAAAGCAGCAACAACTCCCCTTCTACCCAGCTCGGCCAGTTTAAAATAGTCGGTAACTATACCGTCAACCGGAGTCTGATCAAACTTCGAATCGCTGGTATAGACGATAATGCCTTCTGGTGTCTCAACTGCAATCCCAACCGAATCCGGTATACTGTGGTTTGTTCTGAAAAATTCCAGCTTAAAATTTTCAGAGAGTACCAGTTTTTCATCGGGGTTGATTTCATTAAGATCGATACTTTTATTGGGATGTTCACGGAATTTTGCTTCGACTATACCAAGCGTCAACCTGGTTCCATAAACCGGGGCATTGATTTTTTCTATGATATATGGTAACGCCCCGATATGATCTTCATGGCCGTGTGTTAATATAATTCCCAGTATATTTATATTTTGATCCATCAGGTATGATATGTCAGGTATGACAATATCTACCCCGAGCATGGCTTCATCCGGAAATTTTAAGCCCGCATCCATGATGATGCAGTCCCTTCCGTATTTCAACACAAACATATTTTTTCCAATTTCCCCAACTCCACCAAGTGGAATCAGCTGTAACGTTTTGTTCTTTTTATTCCTTCTGGACAAAACAAACCTCCATTAATTTCGCGGGAGCAGGACAAATTAGTACATAAACACAAAGCTCCCTAAAGTGTGTTCTCCGCAGATATCTTCCATGCAGAGAAGTATTATTCACATACTGTCTGGTCCGCTCAAACTGCAATCACTAAATACGAGAAATGTTTTTCTTACCGGGTGGGACCGTACCTGCCCGGTCGAAACAGTTTCCCTTGCAAGAGGCATCAAGTAAGATTGCCATTTTCATCCGACGTTGTTTTCTTATTATGTTCTGCCTGCAGTCTTGTACCCCTGTTTGAAAACCTTATCCAGTATGTCCAAATCCTCCGCCGTTGCGTTCGGTCGAAGGCAGTTCATCCGTTTCTATTAATACTGCCTGCGGAACATGGCATAGAACCATCTGGGCAATACGGTCATTTCTTGCCACTTTAAACGGTTCCTGCCCCAGGTTGATTAATATTACCTTAATTTCACCGCGGTAATCAGAATCTATAGTTCCCGGCGAATTAAGAATACCGATACCATGTTTTGCAGCCAATCCACTGCGCGGTCTGATTTGCAGTTCATATCCGGTAGGAACAGCTATCATTAAACCGGTTGGTATGATCGAAATTTCACCCGGTTTAATAATTTTAGAACCTTCAACAGCAGCCTGCAGATCCATCCCTGAAGACCCTGCGGTCATATAGCAGGGTAAGGGCAGATCTTCAGCTCCCGCTACCTTTTTAAAAAGCAGTTCAATTCTTTTCCGGGACATGTTTTATCCACTCCCGCACGGTGATAAACATTCGCAATTCATTATTAAAAAACCCTACCTTGTAGGGTTTTTTACCTGGCAGTTTACATTAGCGGCTTTCCGGCTTGCCTCTGTTATCTTTATCTGAAGGCCTTTTTAACAGGGCCTTTCTGGAAAGGTTTATCCGCCCTTTTTCGTCTATATCAAGCACTTTTACTTCAATTTCGTCCCCGAGTTTGACCACATCTTCAGTCTTTTCAACACGGTGATGATCCAGGTGTGAAATGTGCAGCAGGCCCTCTTTGCCGGGCAGCACTTCGACAAAAGCTCCATATCGCTCCACCCTGGTTACTTTACCGGTATATACTTCACCGGCCTCAACATCTTTTACCAGGGCTTCGATCATTTCCCTGGCTTTTTTCCCGCCTTCAGGATCTACTGCGGCAATAAAAACCCGTCCGTCAGGTTCAATATCGATTCCGACACCGGTTTCGGCGATGATCTTATTAATCATACGACCTCCGGGTCCGATTACGTCTCTTATTTTATCAACACCAATTTGCATTTTGATCATTCTTGGGGCATTTGGTGAAAGCTCGGGGCGCGCTTCGCCAATAGTTTCATTCATGACTGCAAGGATATGCCTGTAGCCCCTGTCAGCTTCTTCTATTGCCTGCTTCAAAATTTCGCCAGAAATGCCTTTAATCTTGATATCCATCTGTATGGCGGTGACCCCTTTTTCAGTCCCGGCAATCTTGAAGTCCATGTCGCCTAAAAAGTCCTCAACGCCCTGGATATCAGAAAGGATAACCACATCATCCTCTTCTTTAATCAAACCCATGGCAATTCCCGATACTCCTCTTTTCAGAGGTACACCTGTATCCATCATCGCCAGTGAACCGGCACAAACACTGCCCATGGAAGTCGAACCATTTGATTCAAGCACTTCAGAAACAAGGCGTATTGTATAGGGGAATTCATCTTCCGAGGGCACTACAGGCAGCATCGCTCTTTCAGCCAACGCACCGTGGCCAATTTCCCTGCGCCCCGGGCCGCGCATAAAGCCTGCTTCGCCCACGCTGTAAGGCGGAAAATTGTAATGGTGCATAAAGCGCTTTGATTCTTCAATACCTAAACCATCGAGCATCTGCATATCCCGCAGAGCAGATAAAGTGCAGATATTAAGAACCTGGGTCTGGCCACGCGTAAATATTGAAGATCCGTGGGTGCGGGGCAGTGAAGATATTTCACAGGTTATCGGCCTTATCTCCTGCGGACTTCGACCATCGGCCCGTAATCCTTCGTTTATAATCATTTTGCGCAATGTGTCCTTGAGGGTATTTTCGAATATTTTACTTATCTCAGCCTCGTTATCAGGATATTTTTCTGTAAATTTTTCTTTCACTTCCTGCTTTACTGCGGCAAGCATTTCTTCACGTTCCTGCTTGTCAGAGATCTTCAAGGCCCTGGAAACGCCTTCCCGGACGGTGGGCTCAACGTCGTCTACCATATCCTGCGGCGGTTCCACCTGTTCAACAGCCATCTTTTCGACGCCTACATCGGCTACCATTTGCTCCTGGAGGGC
>SKZS01000149.1 GCA_007127255.1 Syntrophomonadaceae bacterium
GAGCTCAGGAATACCCGCACTTTTTTCCAGCGTTTCGATATGCCCGATATCATCAAGGTTGATCACAGCGCCCAGGCGGGCAGCCTCGGCAAATTCTTCACCGGGGGTATCGTTAGAGGTAAAAACAATCTCTTCTCCCTCAAAGCCTACTTTTTCTGCAAGCAGCAGTTCGGGCAGTGAACTGCAGTCGACTCCCATACCCTCTTCGCGCAGGAGGCTCATAATTGTAGGATTGGGACAGGCCTTTACGGCAAAATGATTTTTAAAACCCTTCACCCAGGAAAAGGCTTGATAAATATGGCGTGCATTGTCCCGAATAGCTTTCTCATCATAGATTATAAAAGGGGTCGGGTATTTAACTGCTATTTCTTCAAGCTGTTCTTTGTTTAAGGGAACTATTTTTTTATTCAACTTCTCCGCCTCCACCTGACTGCTTGCTTTTAAAATTTGGAAATACCTGGCCTTTAGGCCAACCTTTTTCAGTTTACTATTGTGCAAGTCACAACTTGAGTTTGTCCTGAATGCTTTTAACAGCTTCTTCCACATCTTCGCGGTGACCAAATGCACTCAGGCGAAAATAACCTTCTCCTGAAGGGCCGAATCCCGAGCCCGGAGTGCCTACAACCTGTGCTTCATGCAATAGTTTATCAAAAAATTCCCAGGATGACAGCCCCTGGGGCGCTTCAAGCCACAGGTAGGGAGCATTAACCCCTCCATAAACGGTAAGCCCTGTTTTTAAAAGACCTTCCCGGATTATGGCAGCATTTTTCATATAGTAACTGATCAGGGAAGCACATTCCTTCTGTCCTGCTTCAGAAAGGACTGCCAATCCGCCACGCTGGGCAATGTTCGAAGCCCCGTTGAAAAATGTAGTCTGCCTGCGCAGCCACAAGCGGTGCAGTTCACCATGCTCACTGTCTTCACAAACCAGATCCCGCGGCACTATTGCCCAACCGAGGCGCACTCCGGTAAAGCCGGCTGATTTTGAAAAACTATTGATTTCAATTGCGCATTCTTTTGCTCCGTCAACTTCATAAATAGACCTGGGCAGTGAGGAATCACCAATAAATTCAGCGTAAGCAGCATCAAAAATAAGCACCGCTTTCTTATCGCGGGCATAGTCAACAAATTTCTGCAGCTCTTTATGGGTTGCCACAGCACCTGTCGGGTTATTCGGACTGCATAAGTAGAGCAGATCAACTTTTTGCTTTGGTGGTTCGGGTATAAAGCCGTTTTCGCTGTTGCAGACCATGTAGATAAAGCCGCTGTAGTTGCCCGCTCCACTTTTAAAGCTGCCTGAACGTCCCGCAATTACGTTGGAATCAACATAGACCGGATAAGCCGGATCCTGAAAGGCTACCTGGTTATCTGTATTGAATATCGATTGAATGTTGCCCGCATCTGGCTTGGCTCCGTCACTGATAAAGAATTCATCCTTATCGAGAATCACTCCTCGCTTTCCGTAAAAACGGGCCAAAGCCTCACGCAGTTTTTCTTCCCCCTGCTCGTCCCCGTAGCCTGTATAAGTTTCCGCATCAGCCAGGCGACCGACTGCGTCTTGCAGGCCTGCAACTATTGTCCGGGTGAGGGGTTCGGTAGTATTACCGATTCCCAGGCGGTGCACCCTGGCCTGGGGGTTCTCCTGTTGGAATTCTTTTATCCTGCGCCCAATTTCCGGAAACAGGTAACCGGCGCTTAATTTACGGTAATGTGTATTAATTTTTGCCATCACTGACTCCTCATTTTATAATATCGCCTTAGATATATCCTTCAGGTATCTCTATATCAGAGATTGCTTTCCTGATCACATCATAGTGTGCTTCCCTGGAAAGCGAACACATAGGCAGCCGGAAAGATTCCCGACACCATTTTTTCATAGCCATGGCTGTTTTAATCGGGATGGGGTTGGTTTCAATAAAGCACGCTTTAAAGAAGTCCATTAAACGATCTTCAAGCTCCCTGGCCCGATTAATATCTCCATTAAGAGCACTGTGGACCATCTCTTTCATCTGCCGTGGAACCAGGTTGGCTGCCACAGAAACCACTCCGTTTCCACCTGCTTCGATCAAATCAACTGTCATATTATCATCACCACAGAGAACCACAAATTCATTATGGCGCATACCAATCAGGTTTTTCATCTGCGTTAAACTACCTGAGGCTTCTTTCACTCCAACTATGTTTTTATTTTCGCTCATCAGGCGGTAAAGCGTCTCATTTTCCAGGTTTACCCCACAGCGATTCTCGATATTGTATAAAATACACGGTATCGACACCGATTCAGCTACAGCTTTAAAATGCAGGTAAAGTCCCTTCTGGGTCGGCTTGACATAATAAGGATTGACCAAAAGCACCGCATCGACTCCTGAATGTTCGGCATGCTGAGAAAGCTGGATTGCTTCAGATGTAGCATTGCTGCCTGTTCCGGCTATTACCGGAACCCGACCATCAGCATATTCAACGGTCAGGGCGATGACCCTGTCGTGCTCTTCATGCGACAGGGTTGAACTCTCTCCAGTTGTGCCGCAGGGAACCAGGCCGTCAATACCTGCTTCAATTTGATATTCTACCAGGTGTTTGAATGAAGCAATATCTACCGCCCCGGTTGATGTAAAAGGAGTAATTAACGCCGTATGAACTCCCCTGAAAATGTTATCGATTTTTTTCACCCCCGGCAATTGATTGCATCATATCCTTAATATTAAAAAGTCCTTTTCTGCCGCAAATCCAGCGGGCGGCGACCAAGGCTCCTACAGCAAAGCCTTCACGGTTTCTCGCGCTGTGTTCCAAGACTATAGTATCTTCATCACTGTCAAAGATCACCTGGTGTCTGCCCGGAATTGAACCGCCCCTGGTCGATGACAAATGCAGTTCATGGTCCCCGATCCTACCCCGGGGCAGGTCAATGACAGTTTTACTTTTTCTCTCCAGATTCCTGATCATTATGTCGCCGAGCATTTGTGCCGTCCCCGAAGGGCTGTCCGCTTTATTCCTGTGATGATATTCGTGGATAACAGCATCATATTGTGAAAAACGATTCATAAGCAGGCTTGCATTTTCAACCATTTGGAAGAAAAGGTGAACTCCCAGTGAAAAGTTTCCCGACCAGATCAGACCAATACCTGCTTTTTCAACAATAGCAGCAACCCGTTCCATTTGATCATACCAGCCTGTTGTCCCGATTACAGCCGGTATCTTTAATTCCCCATAGCGCTCTATATTGGAGACTACAACCTCCGGATGAGTAAAATCTATTATAACATCAAGCGCTGCTGATATGGAAGTAAGTTCCCTTGCCGTTATCTCGGCAGAAGAACTGCCGGGATCTATAATCTCCGGGACTTCATATCCATGAGACAGGGCAATCCGATGGATCAACTTTCCCATCTGCCCATAACCGACAATACCTATGCGCAAATTTGTCAACTCCCATCTCTTCCGTAAAATATATTCTCCAACTGTAAGGCTCTTCCTTCATAAACCTTAAATGTTCTCAATATGGACAATCTTGACTTGATCCTGAAATAATAGCTATAATGGCCGCAGGCGAAAATCCTCGGTGGTGAAAACTTATGTGTCCTGATAAACCGGATAAACGGCTGCCAGAATTAGATATAACAGCCAATGAAGACAAAAGACGCCGCTCCCTGCAGGAGCGCTGTGCACAACACAGGAATAACCTGAAAGGGCAGGATCCTCACAAACTTGCCGGCCTGGCGGCAATGAGCATAAGACCTGACAATGATGGCAGTTTCATTCTTAGCGGTGAACACTTAAACAGTCAATACCATGTAAAATGGCCTTCCTTTACCGTTACAGACAACGAAGGCAACCCGGCTTCACTACAGATAGAAGCCCTCTGGCTGCATTATCTTGATCGAGCCGACGGTCAACCGCTGACGGGACGCTGGGTTAACTTAAGTGAAATAGGCGGCCTTTTCTACCAGCAGGCTTTCCAGGGCTACTGCGGCGACATGCTTGCCGAGTACTGGAATGACGATATAGAAGGTTTGCGGAAAAAATGCCTTGCCAGTGGCGGGTGGTCCCTGCCAAATCTCGGTGACCTCGCCTTTGAATGGCGGGCTTTGCCCCGCCTGCCCATATGCCTGTGCTATAGATTGCCATCAGGGGGAAAAGAGGCCTGGGCTACAGTACTATTTGACGCAGCAGCCGGCCACTACGTAGCAGCAGATGTAGCTGCTATTACTGGTAAAAAGCTGGCAGACCGACTGGTTGAATAACAGGATAAGGATATGATCAAAATTGCCCATGCACCAGGAAACAACAGGTAGCGATAGCAGATTCTCCGCCGGTTTTTTTAACTGGTTTTTATTCTTTGGCTCGGTATTTTTCTTTATGGCCAACCTGTTTGCCTCGATTGCTGTTTTCCCGGCTTACAGCCTCTCAATCGGAAGCACTCCTTTTCAAGCCGGCCTGCAAAACACATTATTCGGGGTTACCGCGGTATTAATTCGTTTTTATTTAGGGCCGGTTATGGATCACAGGGGTCCAAAACCGCTGATGCTGCTGGGCGCTTTTGCTTTTGCAACTACCCCCCTGCTGCTTTTGCTAAGCCCTTCATACAACCTGCTGCTGGCCGCACGCCTCTATCAATCCCTCGGACTTGCCGTTTTCCTGCCCGGTATGTTTGCCCTGACCGCAGAAATGGCACCACCCTATCGTATCGGCACATACCTGGGAGCATTGCGTATATTTTTTAACCTGGGTTTACTGGCGGGGCCATCTGCTGCGCTGCTGATCATTGAAAGCCTCGGTTATGACAGCTGGTTCATGGTCAGCGGTTTTAGCGGCCTTCTCTCCCTCGCCCTGCTGGCCGTTGTCAGGACCCCTCTGGTTCCGGTCAGGGTTGAGAAAAAAGCCAGCTCATTGAACCAGATCATTGAAGCCCTTTCCGTTAAACAGATTTACCCGATCATCGGAGGAATTGCCCTGTACGCCTTCTCTTACAGTGCAGTTGTTTCTTTTGCCGCGGTACATATCGAATCAACAGCTCCAAATATAGAAGCAGCATACTTTTTCATTGCTTTCGGGGCATCTGGAATCATTACATGTGTGGGAGCAGGAGCCCTTTCCGATCGTTTTGGCCGTCAGCAGGTTGCCTGGCCGATGCTAGTTACCCTGGGAATAGGAACAACACTATTTTTCTATATAAATCAATGGCCTGCCCTGGTTATTATTTGCGCAATCATCATCGGTATCGGAATCCAGGGCAGCTCTCTCGTTTTCGCCGCCTGGCTGATCGAAATCAGCAGACCGAGACTTCGCGCAACCACCATCAGCCTCCAGGAAAATACTATTGATATTGTCTTCGCTCTTGGAGCCCTGTCCTTTGGAATTGCCGCTCAGGGTCCCGGCCTGGGCATGGCTTTCTTTCTAACCGGTATAATAAC
>SKZS01000079.1 GCA_007127255.1 Syntrophomonadaceae bacterium
GTTACAATTTACCACAGGTTAGCTGCTGCAGGGACTGTTGAACGGTCTCTTAAAAAAATGGCATTTTGCCTGCATACAGCGCGGCAGATTCCACAGCCATAGCAGGTCCCGGGATTAATACTCACCTTTTCTTGAGCCACACTGAAGCTGATCGCGCCAAACTGGCAGGACTTAATACAGGCGCGGCAGCCGCTGCACAAATCTATATTAACTTCTGCAACATATTCTGCCCTGAACATCGATTGGTATGATTTTGATAGAGCCTTCAAAGCCATGCAGTCCATGTCGCAATTGCATATTCCTCCGATGAAAGGTGATTTGAAAGTCCATACTGTATGGATAAGACCTTTCTTTTCCAATTCCCGAAATTGTTCCAGGGCTTCATCTGTTGACAGCGTTTCAAGTCCGGCAGTATGGGGTCCGGTCAGGTAATCTGCGCCAACAGACCTGATTATTTTTCCCATTGTTGTGTCTTCACCCGGCTCCACGCTTATGCCGTAACAATAACGCTGTTCGGTCCCCACTGAAACATGGCGGCAGATACAGGGCAGCCTGATTACCGAGTTGACAAAACTGAAGATCTTTTCTATTTCTTCAAGGGGCAGGACCTGGCCGTAGTGAGTCTTTTTCTGCCTGTTAGAAATAGCCGGTTTCACTACCGCCTGGATAAAAGAGGGCAGTCTGTTTAAATCGTCCAACCTGGAAATGTTTTTTCCCAATCTCTCTGGGTTTTTAAAAAATTCGTGTATGTAAGTGCGGCGGCGTAAATCACCAAGTAGATCTGTAGAATAGTTTTGTGCCTGAAGATACCATTTTTCGCCTTCACCATGTTTATGACAAAATTCGCACACTGTTAACAGCTCTTTTCATCCGGGATATATTTATTATTCTACCTCAGAAAGGGACTCCATTCAAATCACTTTGCTTGACACGCCTGGCTATTGCTAATATATTCAAATAAACTGTTTTCATGTCAAAAGAAGCCGGGCTGAAGGTTCATTAATCCGGGACAGTATATTTACCAATTAAAAGGGGGTTTTCTGATTGGACCTTGCTAAGCTAAGCCGTGAACAGCTGGAATATCTGCTGACAGATTTTGCCAAACGCTGGTTGGCCCATGATGGTCTGTGGTTTCAGCAGGCAGAAAAAGAATATGGCATGGAAGAAGCAATTAAACTTGATGCAGGAGCCTGGGAAAATTTCACCGTGCTGGAAGCTCGCCGGATAATGAATTTTTTAGGTCTTGAACCGGGCGGAGGCCTTCCCGCTCTTAAAGAAGCCCTTAATTACCGCCTCTATAGTTTGATTAACACCCAGGAAATTAACGAGCCTGACGAATATACCCTAATATTCCGTATGGTAGATTGCCGCGTGCAAACAGCCCGGAAAAATAAAAACATGGATGAATTTCCATGTCGTCCTGTTGGCCTGGTAGAATACAGCGGTTTTGCAACCACCATTGATTCCCGTATCCAAACCAGGTGCCTGCACTGCCCACCTGATGATCATCCGGAAGACAGCTACTGTGCCTGGGAGTTCACCATGCCGAAAGAATAGACTGCTTTAAAATAAAAAAATAACAGCTACTGCATCAGGAGTTCACTTAGTTCCACTACCGAGTGAACAATATAGGTCGGTTTAGCGGCAATAAGTTCATCTAAAGATCCGTAACCGTAGGTAACTGCAATGGAGTCAAGCTTCCAGGCCTGTGCTCCCCTGATGTCGTGTTTACGGTCGCCGATCATTACCGTTTCGCTTTTATCCGTTCTGCCGCTATTATTCAAAACATAACCGATCACTTCTTTTTTCTCCACCCGGGTCCCATCTAAATTGCTGCCGGCGATAACTTTAAAAAAATTGTCGATGACAAAGTGCTTTAGAATCTTTTCCGCAAAAACAGTTGGCTTGGAGGTGGCTATATACAGCTTTGCTTCATTGTTGGCAAAAGCCTCGAGCATTTTAGTTACTGAAGGGTAAAGCCGGTTTTCGTAAATCCCCTTTTCCCGGTAATAATCCCGGTAGTGCTCAACAGCCTGGAAAGCTTTCTTTTCACTGAAGCCGTATTCCTTCATGAATGAATAGTGCAGCGGCGGTCCGATAAAGGGTTTAATCTCTTCCCCTGAAGCTGTAATGCCATATCTGCTTAAGGCATATTGAACTGACCTGGTAATGCCTTCCGCCGAATCCGTTAAAGTGCCATCTAGATCAAAAATTATATTAGAATACTTTATTCCCATCCCAGCACTCCCAGTCTGGTGCGTTTTACGTTTCTATTACCATTAAACTTTAACGATACGAAATCCTGCCCGAATCAATAAAGAAAGTATAGCAAGGCAGGAATTATGGTTCGAATGAAGAATAAGTTATAAAATTCTCAAAATAGAGTTATTGTGCATACATACTTGCATACCCGTAAGGAGTAAAGAACATTATGTATGAAAGTCTGCTTGATACCCTGTTCACTTCCGGTAACAAGCTGTTGGTCGAGTTTGTTGACGATCAAAATGCTTTGAAAAGCCTTCAGACTACAGTTGAAGATCTGGAAGGAGAATATCTTGTCCTCAAGACCCCCGTGGTTAATAATGCTCCGGTTTCTTTCCGGGAGAGCCAGGAACTTACCCTGTTGCGTTTGGAAAAGCAAAATCAACAAGCTTATGTGACCAATGTTGTCGTCATAGATATCTGCCAGGGTGAAAATGAATTGTTGGTTTGTAGTAAGCCAATGAAGATAGATAAGACTTCTTTGCGACGATTTGCTCGCTTTGATGTAGGCCTGCCTTTCCGGTATAAAACTAAGGATAATGAAATAGAAAGATCGGGCAGGATAAAAGATCTTTCACTAAGCGGCTGTTATGCTTTAATCAATCCCGATTCCCAGGTTGAAAAAGGAACACTGCTCGAGTTTATTGTTGCTATGCCGGGGAAAGGTTCAGAACTTGTTTTAAATGGCAACGTTACCAGGACAGATAACCCTGCTAAAGGCGAACAATATCTGACCGGGCTTGCTATTGACTACCAGGATCTCCTGGATGATGATCGGGAAACACTTTATTATTACTACATATTTCAACTTCAACTAACCGGTGACAGTGCTCCTGCTACAGATCTTTAGACGGTCGGAAAGGGTTAAAATAACTTATCTCAACCCATCCTCAATATCCTGCAGTGTCTGTCCCAACTTTCCTGCTGTTTCCCGGGGCAGTGAAATCTCAACCGGCAGTACCGTGTCGAGGTGATACTCAGTCGAAATGGGCACGGTTAGCTGTACCGGAAGTTCCAGGTTCATCTGTAAAGGTATTTCTTCATTAATGGGCACGGCAATATCTTGTGGGCCGAAGACGGGCAGGCTGACCGTGGTATGAACTACGGTGTTAAGGGTGTAGGTTGTGTCGATAGGTACGCTTATGGTCTGGTCAATCTCTATATTCATCTCTAGCGGCAGTATTTGGTTGATTCGCACATCGGCAATAAAAGACTCTGCTGCCAGTTGTTCCAAGCTTTCACGTGCCGTCACAACCGTGCTTAGCGCTTTTGAGCGGAAATTAAAAAGGCTCCAGATCACGAAAACGTTGACAAACAGGGAAAGGGCCAATCCTGCAGCCAGGACAATAAATGTTGTTTTAGATTTCATGTTAAACCCCCTCAGAGCTTAAAAGCAAGCCAAATTAAAAGTTGAATCATGACCATACTATATCACAGCTTCCGAATAATAATTACCGGCACTCAGGCTGTACAGCCCTCAGGTCTAAGGGGCGTCAATTTGTGTTATAATCCACATGAAAGCGATATTTAAATAGTAATAGTAATTGTCTCTTCCTGTGGGGGAATACATATGTCCATTACTATCAGGGATGCATTAAAAATAGGCGGACTGGTAAATGCCATTGTTCTCGCCGGTGAAGCCGGACTGGATAAAGAAATTAGGACAGTTGATATAATTGATGTTCCTGATGCCGCTATCTGGTTCCGCAAAGATTCACTCTTATCTACTACCTTTTACGCTTTAAAGGACAATATTGAAGCCCAGCTTAATATGCTTGAGGATATTAAATCCTGCGGTGGAGCAGGATTAATTATCTTTTCACCTGAGCGTTACATTTCGCACATTGATGAACGCTTGGTTAATAAAGCAAATGATCTCAAACTGCCCCTGTTGCAAATGCCCGACTGTTCATATATTGATGTTATTGTTCCAGTTATGAGCCAGATACTTGATAAGCAGGTAAGAGCCTTAGAATACGCCCATGAAGTGCACAGCATGATGACTGATATTGTTCTTAAAGGCAAAGGTTTGAAAGAACTGCTTGCCACCCTGACAGTGTTAATTGAAAAACCGGTTCTGATGGCAGATAATGAGCAACTGCTAATTGATGCTGCTTCTCCACCCGGGTCAAGCGAAACCCCACCCATCCTGAAGCAGTGGCAGAAAAGCGGTAAACATTTTCCGCTGGCAGATTTTTATCCAGGCGGCTTATTAAATGATCTGGTTTATAAAAAAAAGCCTGTCTATTACCAGCACGGTTCTGCAGAAGCAGATTATATAGATTTTTTCTTTCCCGTGGTTGCCGGGGAAGACTTTTACGGTACATTGATAGTACCTGACCTGAGTGAAGAACTGGAAAAAGCTAAAACAGTAGCAATGGAAGCCGGAGCGATGGCCATTGCCTTGGATATCCTCAAGAAAAAGGCAATCAAAGAGGCCGAACGCAAAAATGAGCTTGATTTTTACAATGAGTTGCTGCTGGGCAATATTAAAAACCGGGAAACTATCATATCCCAGGCCAGGCAGTTTGGCTTCGATCCGAGCAGCAGCTATTTCGTAGTTTTAGTCGAGTTAAGCAAGGAAAGCATATACTATAACAACCTGGCTGCAAAAAACCCCGGAATGAACAGAGAAAAACTCGAGAAAAGATTATTCCGCCTTTTGCATTATGCTCTGGAAAAAGAAGGCGAAGAGGGTGTAGTGGTAGAAGCGTTGGGCAGCATGGTAATTATTGTCCATTCGTCAATTAAAGTTGAAGAGAAAGATGCTTCAGATCATGTTAAAAAGTTGGTCCAAAATGTTAGGCAAACCGTAGAAGCGCGCATGGAGAATATACCCCTTTACATCGCTGCAGGTGAATATTGCGACAGCATTGATAGAATTAATGCCGGTTACCTGGAAGCCTGGGAAACCCTTGATGTAGGAAAGAAGCTTTTTCACCCGGGGTTTTCTCTCACCTACTCTGAAATGGCCCCATACCACATGGTCAAACGTTTCATCACCAGCGCTGAAACCCCCGGCCTTTACAATAAGATCTATGAACCCCTCCTGCAATATGACCGTGAAAAGGGAGGCGAGCTTGTCTGCACCCTTGAAACATACATTGAATGCAACTTTTCCCGCACGAAAACAGCTGATAAAATGCACCTGCACCGCAACTCTCTAAACTACAGGCTGCAAAAAATAAGCGAACTGCTTGACAGGGACCTGGAAACCCTGGATACCTTCCCCCTCCTACTGGCTTCTATCAGCCGCAAAATTTCCTCTTAGCAATCAGTGTTTTGTGCATTATGCACTAGTCAAACCTGATATTTCTACTCATCATACAAAGGTAATGCGAAATGAAAATTTAAATAGTGCTAATGTTAAATTAATTGTTTTTTCTCCGGCTGCTAATAGTACTGGCACAGGAGGTAATGTTAAGCAGGTGTGTTTATTTGGCTGCTCACCGAGCATCCATTTGCTGAAATAGATGAAGAGACAATCAATGCACTTATCATTGCCAAAGTATTGGTTGGAAAATAGGATTTCTGGCGGACTGTTACAGGGAATATGGGTAAACTGTTGGAGTTGAACAAAGAGCAGATCTTTTTAGTAATGATGAAGAAGAACTAATAGAAAATAGATTACAGGAAATACGCAACTATATTGATCGTGAACCGAAACCGCTGGCCTGGAAATTGCGCAGCAAAGTCGATGACAAGGTCAAATGGTATAAAGAAGTTGACGAACTTTAAGACTATCGGAAATGAGGAATGCCCATGTACTACTTAAGAGGCGAGTTTGACTTGTGCACGGGTTGTGGTGCCTGCCAGCTGGCCTGTTCGAACAGGGCCACCGGCGGTTATAGCCCGCGTCTGGCCCGCCTGAAAGTTTTCACTGAAAAGGAAAACCTGGTTAACAGGCCCCTGGTCTGTACGCAGTGCGAGAATCCCTTTTGCATGAACTCCTGCTTCTTTGATGCTATCAGCCAGGTCAAGGAAACCGGCCTGGTTTTTGTTGACAAGGAAAAGTGCACTGGCTGTGGCAACTGTGTAGCAGCCTGTCCGGACGAGATGATCAAGCTTGACAGCAATAAAAAAGCTGATAAATGCGATATGTGTGAAGGGCTGCCGGAGCCCCTTTGTGTTAAGTATTGCATACCAAGGGCTTTAAAACTGATCTTGAAAAAAGAAACAGGGGAGGTGGTAGCAAAGTGAGCGTTTATATGGGAAAACTGCTTTATGTTGATCTAACCAGTGAAACAATAACAGATATTCCTCTTGACCCTCAGCTTGCAGATTACTATGTGGGAGGCAAAGGATTTGGAGCAAAAATCCTGTATGACCTGCTGCCTGCCAACTGTGAGCCACTCTCCCCCCAGAATATTCTCATGTTTTTGCCCGGGCCCTTAACTGGTACGCTGGCCCCGGCAATGCGAGGATGCGTGGTAACCAAATCACCGCTAACCGGAACCTTTGCCGATTCTTATTTCGGCGGCCATTTTGCCCAGGAAATCCGTTTCAGCGGTTACGATGGATTCATTATCACCGGTGCCGCCCCTGAGCCGAGCTACCTTTGGATTGATGATGGCAAAGTTGAAATTTGTTCAGCAGCAGAAATCTGGGGTTTGGACACCTTCAGTACTGTGGAAAAAATTCGTGTAAAACTGGGAGATGTAAGTGTTAAAACTGCCTGTATCGGTCCTGCTGGTGAAAAAATGGTGTCATTCGCCCTAATAAACTGCGAATATAACCGCCATGCAGGACGCGCTGGAACCGGTGCTGTGATGGGATCGAAGAATTTGAAAGCTCTTGTTTTACGTGGAAGCAAAGCAGTAACAGTAGCTGATCCAGCTAACTTCGGAGAAGCTGTTGACCAGGCATATCTGGAAGTGGACGAAGATGAAACAGCTGCAGGATTCAATACTTATGGCACACCTGCTTCTATAGATTTTGCCAATGCTGAACAGCTGCTACCCACAAAAAATTATTATAATGGTAGCTTTGAGGGCGCAGCCGGGTTAAATGCCGAAGCCCAGTCAGAACATTTCTGGCTGCGCAACGTAGCGTGTGCCGGCTGCCCCATCGCCTGCGGAAAAGTGGGCATGATTAAAAAGGGCCGCCGCAAGGGCTTGATAACCGACGTTGTTGAGTACGAAACTGCTGCAATGATCGGCAGTAACCTTGGAATCAGCGATGTTCGCGAAGTAGCCTACCTGGTTAAAAAATGCGACGCTTTAGGCTTAGACGGCATGTCCGCTGGCGGAGTTGCCGGTTTTGCGATAGAAGCATACCAGAAAGGCATAATCACGAAAGATGATACAGGTGGTCAGGAGTTGAAATTCGGCGATAGCGCCAGCGTTGAGTACCTGCTGGATAATATAACTTCCAGGGAAGGCCTGGGCAATCTTCTGGCCCGTGGCGTTAAGTTCGCTTCAGAAGAAATGGGTAAAGGAACAGATGCCTATGCCGTGCATATCAAAGGTCTTGAAAGCCCTGCATGGGGGCCGCGCAGTGTGCCAGGCATGGCCCTGGCCCTGGCTACTGCTGACAGGGGCGGTTGTCACCAAAGGGCATTTCCAATCCTGTATGAAGTTGGTGGAGAATGGAACGGTGAAGCTGTAGACCGAGACACCCTGAAAGGTAAAGGTGAAATAGTTGCCCATCTGCAAAACTACCTTGCCGCTCTAGACACCCTGGTCAAGTGCGATTTTGCCGCCTATAGTATTAAGGATAGCACTTACTGCCAGATGCTTGAGGCAGCCACAGGTAATCAGTGGAATGTTGATAAGTTGATGCAGCTGGGAGAAAGAGTCTGGAACCAGGTTAAGCTCTTTAACCTGCGTGAAGGTTTTAGCCGCACCGACGATACCCTACCCAGGCGCTTTACCGAAGAACCTCTTCCCGCAGGACCGCAGGAAGGGAAAAAGATAACCCTAAATGATCTTGACCAGCTACTAGACGAGTATTACCAGGTGCGTGGCTGGGGTAATTCAGGAGAACCGTCTCCGGAAAAACTTAAAGAATTGGGACTTGATAATATGCCGACTTTAGTGCAGGTTCCTGCACAGTATATAGAAACTGATTAAGGAGGTTTTTATGTGGTGAAAAATTTACAGGAATTACACTATTTCGAAGTACCAACAGTAATGAAACATGCCCTTGGCGCAGTCAATCACTTACCCGGTGAGCTGGAAATACTGGGTGTGAAAAAACCGTTGATTGTAACCGACCAGGGCGTGGTAAAGGCCGGTTTATTGAACATGATAATAAAACCGTTAAAAGATGCTTCGGTAAGCCACATTATTTACGACCAGGTTGTTTTTAACCCGCTCCTGGCTACAGTCGCAGCAGGTACTGAAATTTACCAGAAAAATGATTGTGACGGAATTGTAGCATTGGGTGGAGGCAGCTCAATGGACTGTGCAAAGGCAATTGGTGTGGAAATTGCCCATGGAGAGCCAGTTCTTGAGTACGAATGTGCTGAAGGGAAAAAAGAACTCAGCAAGAGAGTTCCTCCCCTGGTTTGCATACCGACTACGGCAGGCACGGGAAGCGAAGTAACACTGTGGGCAGTAATCACAGACCCGGCCCGTAAATACAAGTTTAATGTTGGCGGCCCGTTGATTGCAGCACACCTGGCCCTGGTCGACCCCATGCTGCACCTTTCCATGCCGGCAGAAGTTACTGCAGGAACCGGTATGGATGCTTTATGCCATGCCATCGAGTGCTACACATGTTCTTATGCTCAACCGCAAACTGATGCCGTTGCCCTGCTGGCAATAGAATATGCTGGGAAATACCTGCGCCGGGCGGTTGCCTACGGACAGGATATAGATGCCCGTTACTATATGGCTATGAGTGCCATGCTGGCCGGGCTTTCCTACGGGGCAGCCAGCGCAGGAGCAGTGCATGCCATGACCCAGACCATGGGTGGCAATTTCCCCGTTCACCACGGTGTCGCAGTAGGCTCAACTCTAGTGCCCGTTATGGAATATAACTGGATGGGCGAACCGGAAAAATATGCCCGTATGGCTTTGGCCCTTGGTGTGCCAACTTTCGGTATGACCGAAAGAGAAGCAGCTTTATCGGCCGTGGAAGCCTGCCGAGAACTTGCTGAGGACATAGGCATTCCGCGCTTGAGGGAACTGGGTATCACAGAAGCTGATATCCCCCGTCTGGCCCAGGAAGCCTTCAACGATCCGCAGACTATCGGAAACCCACGCGACCTGACTATTGAGGCATACGAGGATATATACAACAGGGCTCTTTAGAGTAAAGGGCCGGGCTTTATTTGCCTCTACAAATTTTATATAATAGATAAAATTTTAATTATTAGGCAGGTGTCTAAAACGATTATAGCAGATTATTACGAGGAATCGCTGAGAGTTATCAAGGAAGCGGCTGAGCAGGGCATGGTTTTGCGCTTGATTGGGGGGCTGGGCATTCGTCATATAAGCCCCGGCGCGCTTAAGCCGCCCTGGAAACGCCCCTACAAGGATATTGACTTTGTCGCTTCCAAAATAGGGAAGGAAGGTCTGGAAGCTTTTTTTGAAGGGCAGGGCTATGTGCCAAACAAACAACGCAACCTGTTCTGTGGTGATAAGCGCCTGCTGTTTTACGATCAGAATAGAAGCAGGCAGGTCGATATTTTTATTAGTGTTTTCGATATGTGCCATTTTCTGGATTTGGAGGAAAGGCTTCGTTTGAAGGATGTGGCTCTCACACCTGAAGACCTTTTCCTGACCAAGATCCAGATTGTCGAATTAAACGAGAAGGACGTCCTGGACCTGGGAGTTCTTCTACTCGACACAGAGGTGAGCGAAGATAAAGAAAAAGGAGGTTTTGATCCGCAGTATGTTGCTCGCCTTTGTGCAAATAACTGGGGGTGGTTCAGAACAGTTACAAAGAATATTGATGAACTCAAGACTCATATCAACCGGCTTGAAAAAGCATCTTCCAGGGAAAAAGAAAAGGTCATCGGCAACCTTGAAACAATTGAAAAGGCCATATATGACCATCCGAAATCTCTTTCCTGGAAGTCTAGAAATGTTATCGGGGACAAAGTGCAGTGGTATAACCTGCCCGAAGATCTCGGATAACAAAACTATAGGCAGGAGGATTTATAATGGCTGGGAAAAATGGATTGGAAGGAAAAGATAGTGGACTTTTTGTTCGTGAGGCAACAGGATTGGTCAGAGAGTGGTCAATTTTCGATGCGTTTGTTTATGCCTTTTTCTCCGTCAATCTGATTACCCTGGGGCTTTACATATTCTCATTTGCACCCTACATCCCTGACGGTCACCTGGTTACAGCAATAATCGTAAGTACCATTTTTATTGTCTTTTTGGTAATAGTCTATGCCATGCTCATCTCAATTTTACCGCGGGCCGGAGGGGATTACGTTCTTCAAACCCGAATATTGGGGGGGGCTTTAAGTTATGTCCTTCCTTTTACCGGGTGGGTTTTTATTCTTTGGCTCTGGGTACCGCTTTATGGAAATATGCTTTCGTGGAATGTTTTTACCCCACTTTTTACGCTTCTTGCCGGGATGACCGGAAACCAGGGTTTATTGGGTGTCGCTTTCTGGTTTAACGGTGTTCACGGGCTCTTCGTTTCAGCTCTTCTGGTCTGTGTCCTGGCGTCAATTGTAATCAGCCTGGGCATGAAAGGTTATGCCCGGGTGCAGAAGTTCTGCTTCTATCTCGGTATGGCCGGGCTATTAACAGTATTTATCCTTTTGCTGGCTAATGATAATGCAACATTTGTTGAAAGGTTCAATGCTTTTTCAGCAGGAATTGGAGCCGGTGGCAATGTTTACACGGATATCATAGCAAGCAGCTCTGAAGCCGGCTACGATCCTATTGCCTGGAATAACCTTGCTCTACTAGCCAGCTTGCCCCTGATCCCCATGGTCGTCTTTTTTAACCTCTGGCCTAACTGGGGCGCCACCCTCTATGGAGAGGTGCGCGGAGCTTCAGAATTTCGCCGCAACTTCCTGGGCATGTTCCTGGGCTTGGTTGTCACCGCAGTTCTTGCCGTCATACTGCTTGCCCTTATTGCCCGCACAATTGGCTGGGATTTCTACCTGGCTTCAAACTTTGCATTCTACGAAGGTTTTTCGGGCTTCCCCGTATTCCCCTTCCCGGGTCTCCTGGCTGCGATGCTAACGGATAACCCCATTTTGCAACTCTGGGTTATCGTTTCTCTCAGTGGATGGTTCTTTGGCTGGATGGGGACTGTATTTCTTTCTTCAACAAGAGTGCTTTTTGCTGCATCCTTTGACCGTATGCTTCCCGAGTGGGTGTCCAACCTTAATCCGAAAACCCGCAGCCCCTACAATGCGCTAATGTTGATGACAATTCCCGCTATTGCAGTCAGCTTCCTTTTCTACTATGTGCCCGGGTTTGATGTGCTTACCCTCAATGCTACGGTAGTTATTGCTATATGCTTCCTGGGTACTGCCGTCGCGGCGATCGTTCTGCCCTACAGAAAACCCGATCTTTACAATGCATCTCCTGTTGCCCGGTACAAGGTCCTTGGACTCCCGGCAATAACGATATGTGGGATAATTTTGGCTGGATTCCTGCTGTTTAACATCGTCCTCTGGTTTATGGACCCGGTTTATGGAGTGCACGATCCTTATTCCGCAGTTTTCATGCTCGTACTTTATTCTCTTGCGTTCGTAATCTACTTTACTTACCTATCGCGCAATAAAAAACTGGGGATTGATGTTAAAAAGACCTTTGACGAAATACCGGTGGAGTAATTTTAAAAAAAGTTTTTTCAGTTGTTTTTCTAATATGATGTATTTGCTGATAAAGGAGATATCTATATGACAAAAATCTTTTTTGCTACTGACATTCACGGTTCAGAAAAATGCTGGAAAAAATTTATAAACGCCGGTATGTTTTACGGGGCAAGTACCCTGGTTCTTGGCGGTGATATGACCGGTAAAGCTATAGTTCCAATAATTAAGGAAAAAGCAGGGCTGCATCGCGCCTATTTCCTGGAACAGGAACATGAGTTGAAAACCGGGCAAGATCTTGAACATCTAACACAGGCCGTCAGGGATCGGGGTTACTACCCGGTCCACTTGGATATAGAAGAGATGGGCGCTCTTGAAAAAGATAAAAGCAAGCAGGAAGAGCTCTTTAAAAAAGAGACACTGGAAACTGTCGGTAATTGGATTGAGTGGGCGGAGGAGCGCCTGAAGAAAACTAGGATACCCTGCTATGTCTGTCCCGGCAATGATGATACGTTTGAGATCGACGAACTGATCAACCAGTCCGAGTATATTGAACTGGTCGAAGGTAAAGTTGTTCAACTTCCTCTGGATTATCAGATGATCAGTACAGGATGGAGCAACCCTACGCCCTGGAACACCTACAGGGAATGTTCGGAGGAAGAACTGGAGAGCAAGATAAGAGAATCCATCGATAAACTGGATCAGGTGAAACCCGCTGTTTTCAGCATCCATCCACCGCCATACGGCCTCGGCCTGGATGAAGCCCCTGAGCTGGACGAGAATCTTCGGCCTAAGTATGCAGGGCGTGCACTAATTCCTGTGGGTAGCACAGCCGTACGCAAATTAATTGAAGAATACCAGCCCCGCCTGGCTTTGTTTGGACATATTCACGAGGCTAAAGGGATGATACGTTGCAAAAATACACTTTGTATAAACCCGGGCAGTAACTACGAGCAAGGTGTTCTGATGGGCGCTTTAATCAATCTCGAGAAAGACAGGGTTGGAGAATACCAGCTAACAACAGGTTAAATTGCATAGGTCTCCATTTGCTTTTTTATCCTGATACACCGGGGCCTGGCAGGTGCCGGCAAACGGAAGTCAGTGATAATGAACAGGGGCAATAAATCTTTACGTTCTACCTTAGCTGATGGCGAATATTTTGCTTTTCTATACAAGTCTATTTGTTGCATCATAATCAGGCACAGAGCTTCTTGGCCCACTTGCCCTGGTTTTCAGGGTAGATATTTTAATTTTGTTTTTAAGGGATGATTAAAGTTGGAGATCAATCAAGAAATAATGAAATCAGCATTTGAATCACTTAGCCAAGATCTGGGAAATGGTTTTGTAGCCTCTGAGGTTTGGGCCATAGGAGAAGGAAGACCTTTAATAAGAGACCATGGTTATAACGATAATCCCAAAGTGGCCCCATTGTTTAATGAGGTTACACGAAAGCTTTATAAAACCCTTCAGGAATCGGCGTACCCCGGGCTTGGTAATTATTACCTGGTTAACCTTGACAACAACCACCTGGTTGTGGTTATCACTATAGGCAAACTTCAGCAATTTATTTTAGTAGATCTTGCGAAAACATCTATGGGCATCTTGATGAGTGTTGCCCTGCCAAACCTCGTTAATATCCTTACAGAAGGATTTGCCGTCAAAGAATCTATAGAGACTGAAAGCCCGGCTAAAGCAGAAAGCCCGGCCAAGTCGGAAGCAGCTATTAGTCAGGTGTCTAATACGATTATAGCAGATTATTACGAGGAATCGCTGAGGGCTATCAAGGAAGCGGCTGAGCAGGGAATGGTTTTGCGCCTGATTGGTGGGCTGGGCATTCGTCATATAAGCCCCGGTGCGCTTAAGCCACCCTGGAAACGCCCCTACAAGGGTATTGACTTTGTCGCTTCCAAAACAGGGAAGGAAGGTCTGGAGGCTTTTTTTGAAGGGCAGGGCTATGTACCAAACAAAAAACGAAACCTATTCTTTGGCGATAAACGCCTGCTGTTTTACGATCAGAATAACAACAGGCAGGTCGATATTTTCATTAGTGTTTTAGACATGTGCCATTTTTTGGATTTGGAGGAAAGACTTCGTTTGACGGATGTGGCGCTCACGCCTGAAGACCTTTTCCTGACCAAGATCCAGATTGTCGAATTAAATGAGAAGGATGTCATGGACCTGGGAGTCCTTCTTCTCGACACAGTGGTGAGCGAAGATAAAGAAAAAGGAGGTTTTGATCCGCAGTATGTTGCTCGCCTTTGTGCAAATAACTGGGGATGGTTCAGGACAGCTACAAAGAATATTGATGAACTCAAGACTCATATCAACCGGCTTGAAGAAGCATCTTCTAGGGAAAAAGAAAAGATCATCGGCAACCTTGAAACAATTGAAAAGGCCATATATGACCACCCGAAATCTCTTTCCTGGAAGTCTAGAAATGCTATCGGGGACAAAGTTCGGTGGTATAACCTGCCCGAAGATTTCGGATATATTTAAAGCAGTCAAGTGCTTTTTTGTCAGCAAGGGTAGGGCTATAGTTTTTAACCGCCTCTTCGTTGTTAAGTGTGGAATTGTAGTTTTAACTAAAGCTGTATCGGCATGTTTTGCTACCATAATTGTTGCTATATGGTACAGGGATTATGGTTTTTAGTTCTTTAAAAATACAGGGGAGATTTTACAGTAGTAGCAGCTGGGGTTATGATTCCCTAAGTAGATTCAACTCCTCCAGAAGAATATTTTATTAGCAAGCAGCAGCTGAATTACAGTTTGATTAAACACTTCTAATTTAAAGCGAAATAGTTTTAACCGTATAACTTTTTCTTTAATAGCCAGCCTTTAAATTATAAAATATTAAGCGCTCATAAAATCTTGATTCCATATTCTTTGTCGAATCATTGTTTTTTCCAAAACAGTGAAACGTTCTTAGGTAATTTATTTTGCAGTTGATGATAAAATTGGCCTGCCCTCTAAGTCTTGTAGGACAAAGGGAGGACAATGGGACGTATCTCCTGTCCTGCATTTTTAGTGTTTGTCTATTATGCTCGTGCATACATGAATGTGACATGCTCGATGATAACACCATAAATGATGCCAGCGATTATTGATGCCTTCATTATTATACTAAGAAACATGAAAAATATGGCCAAAAACATCCATGGGACAGGAGAAACGTCCCCCTGTCTTAGAATCATGACCATACTATATCACAGCTTCCGAATAACAATTACCGGCGCTCAGGCTGTACAGCCGTATAGCGTCAGGTGTTGTTATTTTTTACCGTCCCCCTGACACTTCGGAGCGAGATTTTCCCGGGACCTTTTGGATGTGTGCGCAGTCCTGGAAAAAGGCTCAAATCAAACCTTTAGATCGGCGCTCATCTGGAAAGCTGAAAACTTATATGACCAGCGGTGTTGAGCAGGCTGGAAAATGAATTACCCGCAGACTAATTTACCGCTGCAGACGCCTGTTATAAGAGGAAAAACGACCTTAACAGCGAAATATGTTAAATTGATAATAGAGGAAATGTAGGGATTAAAAATGCTTTCTGGTAACTGTAATTCCACTAAAAGATTTAAAGTGAAAGCTTTAGCTTTTGCCCTGGCTTTTCTGTTGCTCGTTAACCTGGCGCCATCCCTTTCCTTTGCCGCGAACTTGGCCAAAGGTGACGTAAACGGAGACGGAATTGTAAATATCCTGGATGTCGTTATGGTCATGCAGCATGTACTTAATCTGCGCACTCTCAACCCGGAACAGCTTGTCGCCTCTGATGTTACCGGCGATGGAGAAATCAATGTCGTGGATGTAACCAGGATTATGAGGTTTTCCCTGGGTTTGGTTGATCATTTCGATGAAGATTTCAGGCTGGGCAGCGAAGTGCTGATGGATAAAATGCGCCACTTGGTGCGCAATAAAAAGGTGGCGCTGGTCACCAATCAGAGCGGTGTCAACAGCCGGGGCATCAGCACCATCGATATCCTGCACGAAGCTGAAGATATCGAGCTCGTGGCCCTCTACGGACCGGAACACGGTATCGACGGCACTGCTAAAGCTGGAGAATACGTTGAATCATATATCCACCAAGAGCTTGGCATCCCCGTCTACAGCCTTTACGGGGCAACCAGGATGCCCACCGAAGATATGCTGAAAGGGGTCGATATTCTTTTATACGATATCCAGGATATCGGTGCCCGGTCCTATACCTACATATCAACGTTAAATTACTGCATGCAGGCGGCAGCAAAAAATAACCTGCCCGTAGTTGTCCTTGACCGTCCCAACCCCCTCGGCGGTGTGATCGTCGACGGCCCGATGATGGAGGAACGTTTCATCTCCTTTGTCGGGGTCGATATCCTGCCTATGGCCCACGGCATGACAGTGGGAGAGCTGGGCCGCTACTTTAACCGTAAGATTAACGCCGACCTGATCGTAGTGCCGATGGAAGGCTACGATCGCCGGATGATCTTCCAGGATACGAGCCTTGCCTGGATCCGCACTTCGCCCAATATCCCCGATATTGATTCGGTATTTGGCTATATGGCTACCGGCCTGGGTGAAAATACCGGGGTTTTTCAAGCCGACCAGTTCAAGTGGATCGGCGGCCAAGGCCTGAACGAATTTCAATATGCAGCCCTGCTGAACAATGCCGGACTCGACGGAATCGAGTTTATCCCAGAAAAAAGAGGCAACGCAGGCGGGGTCAGGTTAAAAATTACC
This sequence comes from Syntrophomonadaceae bacterium, assembly GCA_007127255.1. GTDB lineage: Bacteria > Bacillota > Dethiobacteria > DTU022 > DTU022 > T3SED10-7. The sequence goes on from SKZS01000079.1 coordinate 16,706, forward strand.
GACTACCACAGCATCAACCCGGCCCGGACAGGCATTTACGCTTTAACCTATGCCTTCTCCCTGGGTAACTTCAATATACCGAAAAGCAACGGCACTATTGTTATGTTTGATAAGATTATGGGCACCGCAAAAATGGGTGAGTACCTGGAACAGGGCTTGACCCCCCAGGAAATCGAACAGCTATTTACCCCCGGAATCGAAAATTTCAAAAATACCAGGCAGCTTTATCTCCTGCCGCAGTACGAGCCGTAAAGACTGGACAAAATGGCGCATGTGTCAGTGGCGTCCCCCTGTCCTATGCCTGAATCATTACTGGTTATGCTGCAGGAAGCAGCGGTAGGGCTGCCGGAAATAACCGCCAAGACTTTTGTATTTGCCCTTGTTTTCTATGCCTGGGAGAAAAGAAGAAAGCGAAAAGTAGATTTGGCCGCAGCTTGAGTAATTAAAAAAGAAAATAAAAACGGGGATATTGCCGCCGGTTGAATACATTTTCTGTTCCTGGTCAGCGTTTCCCCGGATTTGGTTTTTGCTCTGCAATAAGCTGATTAATGAATTCGACCATTTCCCGGTAATGGGTTCCTTTCCAGTAAACCTGTCTGCAGTTCTGACATTGTTTGTACTCGCGGATGTTTTGCCTGACCCGGGGTGGGATTTCTTCTTTTACATTATCGGAATCCACGCTTTCAAGAATAGCGTTGCAGCGCATGCACCGGCTGAATTGTTTAATCGACTCAAGCAGGTCGAAGCGCTGCAAAACTTCTTTTAGCTGTTCGCGGGGGTGATCTCCCCGTAAAAGGTAGCCGTGTGTAACAATGGAGCGCTTAAGAAGCCCGCGGTCCCTGGTTAGCAAGATACGCTTTTTGTTTGCTGAAATGTCCGCAAGGGTGTCATCTTCAAAATTATTTCGGTAGAGGGCATCAAACCCTAGCATGCGCAGGTAATTGGCAAGTTTGCCGAGATGAGTGTCGAGTACAAAACGAGGTTCACGTAA
>SKZS01000007.1 GCA_007127255.1 Syntrophomonadaceae bacterium
ATTTGCGGTATAGATCTATTGCAGCAACTATTTTACTTTGACTCCTGCCAGGCTTTCTCAAGCATCGCGCTTACCTCTGCATCACTGACCTGATCAAAATTACGATAAAACTGACCGACGGCTGCAAAATGAGGTGGAGCTTCCAGGTAGACAAGTTCGTCGACCTCATTTCCAAGTATGCTAAAGGTATCCGGGGGCCCTACGGGTACTGCTAAAATAAGTTTTAATGGCTCTTTCTCTTTCAGGCTGCGCAGGGCAGCCAAAAGAGTATATCCCGTAGCCACGCCATCATCAACCAGGATTACCAGGCGATTGTCAAAATCAGGCAGGGGACGATTGCCACGGTACATTTCAAGGCGGCGCTGTATTTCGATTTGCTCTTCCCCGGCAGCCTTATCAATATATTCAGCGCTAACATTTAAACGGGAAACAACATTTTCATTAATCATAACAAAGCCATCACCGGTCACCGCACCGATGGCCAGTTCAGGCTGATAAGGAGCCCCAATTTTTCTGGTAATAATCAAATCCAGTTCCCCGCCAAGTTTGTCCCATATGAGCTTGGCTACAGTGACACCACCGCGCGGCACAGCAAGGATTAGAGGCTGCTGTCCTCGATAAGGGCTGAGCTTTTCAGCCAGTTTCTCACCTGCCTGGCAGCGATCTTCAAAAAGCAAGGTAGCAAACCTCCCCGTTTTTATAAGGAAAGTGATTTAAAAATTTCCTTCGTGGCTTTGACGGCTTCCGAGTCATCCGGTAATTTCAAAAGGGCTTCACCTTTAAGATCGTAATCGGCCACCTGGGGGTCATTGGGGACTTCGCCAAACAAATCGAGCCCGGTTTTTTTAACTTCCTGTTCTAACTGCTTTGATGCACCTTCCTGGCTACGGCCGATGATCAGCCCCATTTTGGAAACTGCTATTTTAACATTTTCGACGATTTCCCTGACTCGTCCGGCGGAACGGACACCGCGAGCCGTAGAATCACTCGTTACCAGGAGCAGGTCCACGGTAGGCAGCAGCCGTCTGCTTAAATGTTCCAGCCCCGCTTCATTATCGATGACCATATAATCATAATTTTTACTTAACTTTTCCAGGTAATTTTTAAGCAGATCGTTAGGATAACAATAGCAACCCGGACCCTGGGGGCTGCCCATTACCACGAGATCGAAAGCATCTTCTTCTACCATTGCCCGGCTCAGGCGATACTCAATAAATATATCCTTGGTCATCCCGGTAGGTACGGCCTTTGGATCTTTGGTGTCTTCGAGAATGGTCCCGATAGTTTCGTTAACTTCCAACCCCAGGGCTTCATTCAGGTTTGCGTTAGCGTCAGCATCAACAGCCAGGATGGTTTTTCCCTTTTTTTCTTCAGTTAAGTAACGTATCAGAAGGGCAGCTAATGTCGTTTTTCCTGTGCCCCCTTTTCCTGCTATTGCAATGCGTTTAGTCATTATTTTTTCCTCCTATCCTTGTCCTATAACCGCCCGGTCAGGACTTCTTCCAGCTGGGCAATTGTACTGCAGGGCCACATTTCCACTAATTCACCGATTTTATTTACAGATCGGTAGTCAGGCCAATACACTACGGGCAGCGGGTTAAGCCATATCACCCGCTTGACCCGTTCGTTTAATTTTTTCAGTTCATCTAAAGCCTGATCGATAGAGACTGTTTTTGTGTCACTGACCACAATCACGGTAGTCTTCGCATTTACAAGATCGGGATATTTTCTAACCATCTCAAAGAGAGCCCGGCCAAGGTCGGTACCGCCTCCCCAGTTTTTACTCTGCCGAATAACCCGATCTAAAATATGCTGCAAATCTGTCCTTCCTTTCAACTCGGGTGTAAGGTTTTCTATATTATCAGAAAAACTGAAACAGGAAAGGTTGCGTACAACTTCCTGCAAGCCGAGTAAAAAGTGCAGCACAAAAGTACTATACTGTTTCATCGAAGCCGAAACATCACAAAGTAAAAGTATTTGCTGCTTGGAACGACGCTTTGGCTTGTGTTTCAAGTTAAAGATTATGCCTCCGAAGCGCATATTATCCCGCATCGACCGGCGCAGATCAAGGGGTCCGCTGCGGGGACCGGTGCGGCGACGTCTTAAAATTTTTACGGCCAGTTTACGGGATAATTTTTTTAAAAGCTGCTCCGCAGCAGGCATATCAGCAGCCTTTATGGCTTCTATATCCATTTCACGCAAGTTCTGATCATCACTGCCTGAGTCCGCTCCAATTTCAGAACCTTCTCCGTAATTATGTCTTTCCTGTTTATGCTTTTCCTGAGTACGGCAGTAGCGCAGGTGACTTTTGACCACTGTTTCCAAAAGAGGGCGGAAACCGGATTCCACATTTTTCCCTGTTTCAGTCTTTCGCAAAAAGTCCTGCAAACCCTCACGCTGCTGTTGTGATAATGAGCTGTACTGCTGCAGTTCATTTAAAGATAGCTGCAAAGATTCTCCTTTGAACATCAATTCATTATCAGCCTGGCTTATTTGACTCTCCAGCTGCTGACGGTAGGAATCCTTTTGTTCAGACTTTTTTTGATACTCTTCGGGAGGAACAAAAAACTGATCAAAAACGCGGCTGAAAAGAGCTTGATCGCGATAGCTTTTCACCAGGGTTGCTTGCAGTGCAGCTTTAAATTCAGAGCGGTTGGCAATATCTATCCTGTCCAGGGTTTTCAAGGCATCGATCATTTCCGTCGTTCCCAGGGGAAGACCTTCCTGGCGCAGCAGGTCAGCAAAAGTAGCTATATTCTCTTCAAGCCTGCTCTCATGACTTTTGTATAAATCATTTTTTATTGACACCGACAAACTTCACCGCCGTCTTCACTATTTTTGAGCATTTTTTCGATTCCATCATGACCAATTTCTTTATTGAAGTATTGCTGGTCAGCATGAGTTTTCAAAACAAGATTCAAGGTATCGGCAACCAGCTTGCCATCAAGGCGGTTACGGTTCAGGGCAACCAAAGCCCTGGCCCAATCGAGGGTTTCTGCTATTGATGGCTTTTTACGAAGGTTCTGCTGCCGGCGAAGACCGGCAACTACACGGGCCGTTTCCCAGGCCAGACGATCACCTACACCGGGCACCTTGGCCTTTATTATTTCAACTTCCTTTTCTACCTCCGGAAAATCGAGGTATAGATATAGACAACGCCTTTTCAAACCGTCGGACAGTTCACGTTCATTATTGCTGGTCAGGACAACTACTGGAATTTTATTAGCAGTAAGCGTCCCCAGCTCAGGAATAGAAACCTGAAAATCGGAAAGCACTTCAAATAAAAATGCTTCAAACTCGGGGTCGCACTTATCTACTTCATCGATCAAGAGAACCGCTGGTTTATTAGCCTGGATCGCCTTGAGCAGGGGCCTCTCCAACAGGTAGTCGCTTGAAAACAGATCTTCTTCGCGGATCTGCTCATCTTCCAGGTTTCGGTTCATTTGTATCCTTAAAAGCTGCCTTTGGTAATTCCATTCATAGAGGGCTTTCGTCTCATCAAGCCCCTCGTAGCACTGCAAACGAATCAATTCTGTTTCCAGTATTTGAGCCAGAACCTTGCCCATTTCGGTTTTGCCGACTCCCGGAGCCCCTTCAATTAATAGCGGTTTTTGAAGATCAAGAGCTAAAAACACAGTCAGCACAGTACTTTCATCACAAATATATCCAACCTGTTCAAACTTTTTTCTTAATTGTGAAAGAGCCATGGTCATAGAAATCTTCCTAACTATATTTATTTAGTTTATATTACATACAAATAGTCCCTGGGGTAATAAAACTTACTCATACTCCTGGTTGAAAATGTACTTAAACTATAAAATAACCTGTATACAATGATACTATAATTAAGGAAAGCGGGCAAATTCATAGGCCTGATGAAAATTGTCCCAGGCAGATAAATATATGATAATATTAAATAAGCGGAAGGTATTTAATGCAAAGGAGTGGGTAATGATTAAGTTTAACGGCCAATCTGAAACTGGAAAAATTCACTCGGTGCTTATGAAAAGTCCAGCCAGGGCCTGGCTTGGCCAGGATAGTGTCAACCGCCAGTGGCACAAGCTTCACTACCCTGAAAAGCCTGACTTCCAAAAAGCGCTTCATGAATATAACCAGTTCGCCTCAATAATTGAACAAAACGTCCCGGAGGTTTTTTACCTGCCAGAAGACAATGAAACAAGCCTTGACTCTATTTACACCCATGACCCCGTAATTATAACTGAAAAAGGAACTGTATTATGCAGAATGGGTAAAGAAGAAAGAACCAGCGAACCTTCCATAATTGGAGAGCACCTGGAAAAATTGGGGATCCCGATCCTCGGAGAAATCATGGCCCCGGGTAAACTTGAGGGCGGCGATGTTGTCTGGTTCGATGACGGCACAGCTGCTGTAGGTCTTGGTTACCGTACCAATGCGGAAGGCGTTAAACAGCTGCGGAAGCTGACTAAAGAGTTTGTAAAAAGTATAGTGGAGGTTCCGCTACCCCATTGGAACGGCCCCAGTGAATGTCTGCACCTGATGTCCATGATCAGCCCGGTAGATAAAGACCTGGCGGTAGTTTACTCCCGCCTGATGGCGGTTCCCTTCCGCGACCTATTAATTGAAAAAGGGATCAACCTTATCGAGGTACCAGACGAAGAATACGATAACTTCGCCTGTAACGTTTTAACCTTGGAACCTCGTAAGTGCGTAATAATAGCCGGAAGCCCGCGCACAAAAGCAGCTCTTGAACGTGAAGGAGTCACTGTTTACGAGTATCACGGGTTGGATGTTTCAATTAAAGGCGGTGGTGGACCGACCTGCCTGACCAGACCGCTGCTAAGAGAATAATTGCATGCCAGCGAAAGGGGGCATTCGCCCCCTTTCTTTTTTATTGCATCCCAAAACTAAAAACTATAGCTGCTGCCCGGAGGAACAACAATACATTTGCTATCCGTTTTTTGCTCAACTTTTTTCTTGAACTCTTCGGGATCTGCTTCGATCAAGGGCCAGGTATTGTAGTGGTAAGGAATAACCACCTTTGCCTTCAGAAAAGAAGCGGCCATCACAGCATCATCAATCCCCATGGTAAAATTATCACCAATCGGCAGCATGGCCAACTCCAGAGGATCCAGCTCTCCAATTAATTTCATATCCCCAAACAGTGCGGTATCTCCGGCAAAATATATATTTTTACCGTAGTAATCAACTACAAAACCACAGGCATGCCCCCCGGGAATTCCTGCCCCGTGGAAAGCCAGGGTCAGCTTAACTGATCCAAAGGGGAACTTATGCCGCCC
>SKZS01000020.1 GCA_007127255.1 Syntrophomonadaceae bacterium
AAAAAAGACGATGACGACGTAATGTTAATGCGCGAAGTTTTTGATTTGCCATTTAGCCGCGAGACAATATCACCAGTTACTGTCAATGCTCATTACCTCTCGGCCAGGTTTATGCGGGAAGAAAAAGACCTCTTTCCCCGCATAGAAAGTGCTTTCCAAAAATGCGCAGAAGGTTATGATGTGGTTTTGGTCGACGGCAGCATTGAACCTTATGTCGGCCACAACCAGGGACTCGATGATTTTAACCTGGCGTCACTACTTGGGACTGCAGCGTTACCGATAATAAAAGCCAATGACGATTTTCATATTGATCAGAATTTGTTTTACCTGGACATCTGGTCCAACTACAAGATCGAAGTAATCGGGACCATCTTTAATAATGTTACCCAGGCCCAGTGGAATAAATGCAACAGTATCTATAAACCGCTGGTTGAGGAAAAAGGATTTAACGTACTCGGGGTAATACCCTGTCAGGTTGAAATCTCTGCACCGACTGTAGCCGAATTTTTTGATGTTCTCCGGGGCGAAGTTTTAGCGGCCCCCGACCACATGAATCGCCTGGTCGAAGAAGTGGTTGTAGGTACCATGACTATAGAAAGCGCCCTCGGTTATCTGAGAAGAGCGCCCAATAAAGCCCTGGTAACAGGGGGCGATAGAAGCGACATGGCGCTGACTGCCCTGGAAACCAGCACCTCTGTCATCATATTTACCGGTGGCCTTTACCCCGATGTGCGGGTCCTTTCCCAGGCTGAAGATAAAAATGTGCCTGTCATTCTGGTTCATGAAGATACCTACACTACTATTGAAAACCTGCAGAGTGTTTATCGCAGCATTCATCCGCAAAACAAGGAAGCAATCGAGCTGGTTGAAAAAACGGTAGATAAACATCTTAACTGGGAAAAGATCTTCTCTTATGTGGAAAAATAGCTTAAAGAACAGCTAACGGCGTAAAGCCGTTAGCTGTTTCGATTGTATGTATCAATACCTACTTGTTTCTTTTAACAATCATGACATCTGTTCGGGCCTGATGGGCAACCTTGTTGCTGACGCTGCCCAGGAACAGCTCTTTTAAACCTCCCCGACCTGTGTCACCGATCACAATAAGATCATAGTCACCTTCTTCAGCAACTCCACATATTGTTTCAGCTGGCTTGCCGGCCTGCAGGTTGGTTTCAACTTTTAAACCCTCCGCTTCAAACAACTTCTGTGCATTTTCGAGTCCGCGTTCTGCCTCTTTGTTTATTGAACTATAGAGAGTTTCTAACTCTTCCCTGGACATGCCTTCTGTTCCCCTGAGAAAAGGCATTTCTTCAGCAATTGAAAGGATGGTTAACTTAGCCTGCATTGCTTTCGCTATCGGAATCGCCTTTCGTAAAGACTGCAGTGAATAATCTGAACCGTCGGTTGCCAGCAATATCTTAAACATTATAAACCAGCACCTTTCAAGGTTTTCTTAAGCAGCATCCTGCTTTAATACACGTTCAGCAAGGTACTCAATCATGAAAACGCCGCCGAGAAGGGCCAGGCCAATAAGATCCCAGCTCCAGGTCGTTTCCATCAGCATCACTGAACCAACAAATAATATTATGCGATGCCACCAGGGCATCTTGCGCACAAAATATCCCTGCATTGCTGCCCCGAGACCGGCACAGGCGATAAAAGCTGTTGCGCAGGCGATAATTATTTCATGCAGCGGCGCCTGCAAAATCAGGGCCGGGCCTAAAATAAAGGCAAAAGGGACAATATAAGCGGTAATACCCATCTTGAAAGCTTCGATACCGGTATGCAGGGGATGCGCACCTGCTATACCTGCTGCTGCATAAGCAGCCAGGCCGACCGGTGGGGTAATATCAGCATCTGTGCCAAAATAAAGAATAAACAAATGGGAAGCCAGCAGCGGTGCCCCGAGGGTAACCAGGGCCGGGGCGACCAGGGTAGCCAGAATGATATACTTGGCAGTTGTTGGAACCCCGATACCGAGGATCAACGAAGCAATCACGGTATAGAAGAGCCCTGCCAGCAGGTTGCCCCCCGCTAACAGCTCAATAAGGGTTGAAAATTTCAAACCCAAACCGGTCATCGTCACCATACCGATGATAATTCCGGCAACAGCACAGGCGGCGACAACTTCGAGCGCTTTCTGCACACCTGATAAGAGGGCTTCATAAATTTCTCTTAAACCCATACGCGTATCTGCTTTAATCCAGCTTAGTGCTATCGTGGCCAAAAGGGCAAAAAATACTGCCCTTGAAGGTGATAAACGCATGACCAGCAGTGTGACAAGAATAATCAGCGGGGTGAAATAATAAAAACCATCTTTTAGGACCTGCCACAGATCGGGCAAATCCTCCTTGGGAACCGGCAGCAGGTTTTCTTTTAAAGCCCGATAATGAACCATGAAAAAAGTAGTTATAAAATACAGTAAGGCCGGGACTATAGCTGCGACCATTACCGTAACATAAGGCACCCCTATATATTCGGCCATTACAAAAGCGGCGGCTCCCATTACAGGCGGTAGTATTTGCCCCCCGGTTGAAGCATCGGCCTCTACCCCTCCGGCAAAAGCAGGTTTGTAACCAAGCTTCTTCATCAGCGGGATGGTAAAGGTTCCCGTGGTGACCACATTGGCAGTTGAACTGCCGGTTATGGATCCGATAAATCCGCTGAATAATATTGCCGATTTACCGGGACCTCCTACGTATCGACCGGTTAAAGCCAGGGAGAGATCCCGGAAGAAGATACCCGCGCCCGCTTTATCCAGAAAAGCGCCAAAAATAATAAAGAGCAGGATAAATCGCGAAGATACTCCGAGAGGAATCCCAAATATACCGGCATCGGTAAGGTACAGGAAGGGAAATATTCGCGCTATTGAATACCCGCGGTGCATAAGCAGGCCTGGCATTGCCTGCCCAAAATAAGCATATATTAAGAAAAGGACAGCTATAACCACGATCGGCCAGCCAACTGTTCGTCGGCCCGCCTCAAGAACAATTAATACCAGTAAAGCGCCAAGAACAATATCGGCGGTTACCGGTGCGCCAGCCCGTCCGGCAATGGCATCAAAGTTTAGAATTACATACATGCCAATCACAATGGTGGCCAATACAAGCAAAATATCGACCACTGTCGGCTTATGGCGGGGAGACTTTTTTAGAGCAGGGAAATATAAAAAGATTATGCTTCCAAGCAGCATCCAGTGAATGTTGCGAAAAAGCAGGGCAAATGGAGCGCCGAAGTAAGCGGTATAAATATGGTAGAGAGCAGTCCCTACGGCAATGGTAGCTGCTATGTAATACCAGGTTCCTGTAAAATCGCGGTGTTTGCCGGCAAGCGCTTCTTCAATCAGGTCATCTTTCTTTTTTTCCATGAACTTTCCAATTGGCATAAGCTGCAACTCCTTTTACGAGTTCGAACTAACCGATTCTTCCTGTCACTTTTGATCGACTCGAATGATCAGCAGGGACCCTCCCGGTGCCAGTTGGTTGAGGGTGATTATTTTATCTCCCAAAACGATTTCCTGAGGAACACTCCGGGCCACTCTCAGCGGCAGTTCCTCAAAAATCCGGTCGTAACCACTGACAGTTACATCCTTACCTTCGAAAGCAAATTGATGGCCGGCTCCTGCTTCCAGACCCGCACCATACCAGGAATACTTTTCTTCAATCAAGTGCATCCCGTCTGCACGGATTTCAAAAATAACGCTAATCGGTGTAGCATCGGCAGAATGAATATAATTTAAAACCAATGTATCTCCCATTTCTACTTGCTGCTGAAACAGGATCTCTTCTGAATAGCCTTCATAGAAAGACAGATAATAGACAGACGGGTGCCTTCCCGTAAAAAGGAAGACACCCGCTGCAATAATCGTAATAATTAGAAGGAGCCTTATTAATAGATATAATTTGCCCCTGCTATGGGAGACTGGCAAGCTCGGTTCCTCCCGAATATCCAGTTAGTTTACTACTGCATACCTTCAAAGAATCGCTCTGCTCCGGGGTGGAACGGAACGGGAGCTTCTGCAGCCAGGGCTACCTGGAAGTTTTGGGCAATTGGGTGAATACCGATCAGTTCATTCAGTGAATCTTCGTGGAAGATTGCTTGAACCAGATCGTATGCCAACTGCTCATCCATATCCTCATGAACCAGCATCAGATTGCCGACTGTCAAGGCAGGCACATCTTCTTCCAGGCCATAATGCCCTTCGGGAATTGCTCCCGGGGAGAAGTATGGATAGTCCTCAATTATGGCATCCATCAATTCAGCGCTCATCGGCACAAACTTAACATCCCTTGCGGCCTGGATCTGATCTACAACAGCTGCCGGAGAAGCAAAGTTGTAAAATACGGCATCAACCATACCGTCGATCAAGGCTTCAGCTGCTTCGGGCTGTGAATAGTTCACCGCATCAACTTCATCCATGATGCCGGCTGCTTCAAGAATAATGTAGGATGTAACTTCACAGCCGCTGCCGGGAGCATCAACACTTACAGTTTTACCGGCAAGGTCAGCCACGGATTCAATACCGGAGCCTTCAATTGTCAGCAGGTGCTGCTGGGCCGGATACATGGAAAACAGTGTACGTATCGGCAGTTCGCCGTCATCTTCGAAAGCTCCTTCACCAACATAAGCATCCCAGGCCACGTTAGCCATGGCCATACCCATCTCTGATTCCCCTGCAGCTACCAGGCGGCAGTTCTCTACAGATGCACCGGTGGTTTCGGACATAGCTGTGGCTCCTTCAATCCTGCGCTCAAATACATAAGCCAGTCCTGCGCCAAGCGGGAAGTAAACCCCACCGGGGCTGCCGGCAGCTACAACTATGAAAATATCATCATCAACCGGTTCCTCATCTACCGGGTCATCAACAACTTCTTCGGCTGGGTCACAGCCGATTAAGGCAAAAACCATGGTAAACACTAAGACTACACTTAATAAACAGGTAATTTTCTTTTTCATTTTTTGACCTCCTCAATTTTAGTTAACCTTTAACACTATCCGCCAGTTTCGTTTGGTAGTTTACCCTGTCACACCCCCCTTCGGTCAAGCTCCGGTCTATGGAGGAAAGACAAACTTACTTCTAAGGAAGTTTACAGTTTTGCACTTCACCTCCCTGCCCTTGCTTTTTGCACTTATGTGGAATATTTCGTATAATCTTAATTCAACACTAAAAAAGCATAATCCTTCTTTTAATAGAAAATTAGATAGATGTTAATTCTCATAACGAACAATCTTATTTTCCCAGGTCCTGATCATAATATAATCCTTGCCGC